>JAIWOG010000269.1 GCA_020217035.1 Magnetospirillum sp.
GCGCCTTTTCCCCGCGTGAGATCGTTTCCGAACTGGACCGTTACATCGTCGGCCAGAACGACGCCAAGCGGGCCGTCGCCATCGCCCTTAGGAACCGCTGGCGCCGCCAGCAATTGCCCGAAGCGCTGCGCGAGGAGGTGCTGCCCAAGAACATTCTGATGATCGGCCCCACCGGCGTCGGCAAGACGGAAATCGCCCGCCGGCTGGCGCGGCTGGCCCAGGCGCCGTTCCTGAAGGTGGAAGCCACCAAGTTCACCGAAGTGGGCTATGTGGGCCGCGACGTCGAACAGATCGTCCGCGACCTGGTGGAAGGCGCCATCGTCATGACCCGCGAACGCCTGCGCAAGCAGGTGGTGCCCAAGGCCGAACTGGCGGCCGAGGAACGGCTGCTGGACGTGCTGGTGGGGGAAACCGCCAGCCCCGACACCCGCCAGAAGTTCCGCAAGATGCTGCGTGAAGGTGCGCTTGACGGCCGCGAGGTCGAGGTCCAGGTGGCCGACAATGCCGGCATGTCCATGCCCAGCTTCGACATCCCCGGCATGCCGGGCAGCCAGGTGGGCATGATCAACCTGTCAGACATGCTGGGCAAGGCGTTCGGCGGCGCACGGACCAAGCCGCGCAAGATGTCGGTCAAGGACGCCCTGGAAGCCTTCGTCGCCGAGGAATCCGACAAGCTGCTGGACCAGGACTCGGTGGTCAAGGACGCCATCTGGGCGGTGGAAAACCACGGCATCGTCTTCATCGACGAAATCGACAAGATCTGCGCGCGGTCCAGCGAGCACCACGTGGGCGGCGACGTCAGCCGCGAAGGCGTGCAGCGCGACCTGCTGCCCTTGATCGAGGGCACCACGGTGGGCACCAAGCATGGTCAGGTGAAGACCGACCATATCCTTTTCATCGCTTCCGGCGCCTTCCATTTGGCCAAGCCCAGCGACCTTTTGCCGGAACTGCAGGGCCGCCTGCCTATCCGCGTCGAATTGCAGGCACTGACGCGCGACGATTTCGTCCGCATCCTGACCGAGCCGGAAGCCAGCCTGATCAAGCAATACGTGGCGCTCTTGGGCACCGAGGACGTGGTTCTGACCTTCACCGACGAATCCATCGGCGCCATCGCCGACCTGGCGGCCGAGATCAACCGCACGGTGGAGAACATCGGCGCAAGGCGTCTGCACACCGTGCTGGAACGGCTGTTGGAAGAAATCAGCTTCACCGCGCCGGACCAGAGCCCCGGCACCGAGATCGCCATCACCGCCGAGATGGTGGCGGACAAGGTGGGCGGGTTGGCCAAGAAAGCCGACTTGGCCAAGTTCATCTTGTAGGATGGACCGCCCTTAACCCGGCCGGGACACCAGCGGCAGCCGCATGGCGATGGTGGTGCCCTGATCGGATGGGGCGGGCTCGATCCACACCCGCCCCCCATGGGCCTCGACGACGCGGCGAACCAACGCCAATCCGATGCCGGTGCCAGGTCCTTGGGTGTCCAGACGTTCGAACAGCAAGAACATCCGCTGCTGAAAAGCCGGCGGAATGCCCGGCCCGTTGTCGCTCACCAGGACAGTGACGTGGTCGGCACCGTCCTGGCGTGTGCTGACCACCACCGACGGAACGGTGTCGGGTTTGCCGTGCTCGACGGCGTTGCCGATCAAATGGGTGAAGACCATGGTCAACTGGTCGCCGTTTCCGACAAGCATTGGCAAGGGTTCGACGCGCACTTGCGCATGGCATGCCGCCAGCCGCTCTTGCAACCTATCCAGCGCGGCTTGGGCGCATTGGCGCAAGTCGACCCTTGCGCCGGATGCCACAGGGTCGAGATCGATGGCGACATAGGTTTGCAGGTCGCGCAGAAGGCGTTTCAGCCTGACGGCGCCGTCGATGACGCATGCCAGGTTCTGCCGGCTTTGCGGCGACAAGCTGTCCTGGTCGGCGCCTCGCAGGGCCAGTTGGCTGAAGCTCACCAATTGGCGGATGGGCTCTTGCAGGTGATGGGCGGTGATCTCGGCCAGTCGTTTCCATTCGTCGCTGGACCGCCCCAAGCGGTCGGCATTGTCTTCCAGTTGCCGGATCTGGCGGCGAACCGCCGCCCCCATGGCATTGAAGGCGGTAGCCAGGGTCGCGACCTCGTCGGTGCCGCCGCCATCGGCAAAAGTGGTGAAGTCACCGGCGGCGAAACGCCGGCTGGCGTGGGTCAGGTTTTCCAGCCGCCGGGTCAACAGAATGGCGATGGAAGACAGGGCCGCCACGGTCAAGGTCACCTCGATCAGGGCGATCGCCAGACCTTGAAACAGCAAATCCTTCTTGACTTGACGGACCTGCGCCACCGACAGCCCATAGTTGATGGTTCCATAGGATTGCCCGAAAATCTCAACCGGCGAGGTGCCGTGCTGGATATCAGCCGCGTCCAGCGGCGTCGTCCCCGCTTGCTCGGCTCTCGCCAGGAGTTTGGCCTGCGGGTCGTAAACCTGCAGGTAGGTCAGGTCAGGCAACGAAACCAAACGCTGCACCAAGCTGTCCAGACTGGCGTAGTCGCGCGCCGCCAGGGCAGGGGCCAAGGCGATGGAAAAAGTCTCGGATATTTCCGAAAGCCGGGTGGCGGTCACCTGATCCAAGGCGGCGCCGGCTTGACGGATGTTGTTGCCGATCATCACCGCCAGCATCACCACCTCGACGACGATGCTGGCGACGATCAGCCGAAATCTCAGCGAGTGACGCCAGCCACCGGCGGTTTCGGCAAGCGCCGTCACGGCGCCGGCGCTCCGGTGACGGTCAACAGCATGGAAACCACCGGGCGCATGGCATCGACGTCGGCGGGGCTCAGTTCGGCGTAACCCAGATATCCGGTGGAGGTCATGAAGCTTTGCCCGGATTCGGTATCCTGGAAAGCCTGCAAGGCGGCCTTGATCTTTTCAGCCTGGTCCGCCGGCAAGGATTGGTTGGCGATGGTGAACAAATGTGGCATGGCGAAGGGGCTGACGATCAGTGTCAGCTGCTCGGCGATTTCCGGGGCGGCCTGCTTGATCGGCGTGTGGGTGGTGATGGCGGCGTCGGCTTGGCCCAAGGCCACCGCCATGATGGCGGTGGTGTGGGACGGGCTGTTCATGATCTGGTAGTCCCGGCCGGGAGAAAGCCCCAATTCGGCCAGCCAGCGTTGTCCGCCCAGGGACGAGGTCGACAAGGCGTCGGACAGGGCGACCACCTTGCCGCGCAATTGCTCGGGCCGGGTGATGCCGCCAGCCTTGCGCACCGCCAGAAGCGGAGAAAGCGACGGACGATAACGCAGCAGCGGCCGGTGCCCATGCATCACCGCCCAGGCACCGAAATGGGGGCCGGTGATGGCGACGTCGAAATTGCCGTGGCGGATGTCGTCGAAATGGGCTTCGAAATTGGCCGAGGTGAACAGGACCACCGGCACGCCCAAATGGGTTTCCAACGCCTGGCGAATGGGTTGGTTCAGCTTCATCAAGGCCATGGTGTTGGTGTAAGGCAACAGCAGAACCTTCAAAGGCTCCGCCCCCCAGCTCGGCGGGACGAACGCTACCAATAAAGTCAGGCACAAAGCCCCAAACCATCGGACCATTCTTTCCCCCGCATCCACCATGCCCACCAAGAATGATATATACAAAGGAATAGGTGCGACCGTGCCGTGCTGTCTCGTCATGCCAGGATTGCGCCGCTCACCCCAGTCGGTGAAAAGGATGCTGAGGCGACGGATTCGTTGTCAAGGCCGCCTGCGATATCTATGATCGCGGTCACAGAAGAGAGGGGGGACATGGCTGCCGATTACGCCAAGATTCTAGAGGGCATCACGCCGAAACGGATGGTTCTGGCCGACGGCGACGTGGTGATGCGGGCCGGCGAACGGGTCTCCGCCATCTTTGCGGTGGAAAACGGCCATGTGGCGTTGTCGCGTCACGGCAGCGTGGTGCATGTGGCCGATCCCGGCACCCTGTTCGGTGAAAGCGGGCTGTTTTCCGAAACCAACCCGGTGGACGCGGTGGCTCGCGGCCCGGCGGTGGTGTCGGCCTATCCGCAGGAACACGTGCTGCTGTTCCTGCGGGCGCACCCGGAAATCAACATGGCGTTTTCCGCCTATCTGGCGCGGCGCCTGAACGCGGCCCGCGCCCGTATCGAATTGGCCAAGCTGAAGGGCGCCGAGGCCCGGGTGGTCGCCTTCCTGACCCAGGCGGGAGCGGCGCAGGGCTGGATCAAGGTGGGCCAGCCACTTTCCCACATCGCCGCCGACATCGGCCTGACCCACGAAGCCTTTTACCGCACCCTGCGCAAACTGGTGGACAAGGGCGTGCTGGAACGCAACGGCCGGCGCGGATTTTGGCTGAGGGGCGGGAATGAATAAGGACAACCGGTTGGCCCTGGCCTTCACGCTGTGGGCCTTGGTGGTGACGGTATCGTTCCTGTGGGCCAATGGCGGTCAGATGGCCGCCAAGCTGGCGGAACGCCTGGGATCGTCATGACCGCCGTGATCGTCTCCCTGCTGATCCTGATGTCCCTGGCGGGGCTGGGCCGCCCCTTGGCCGAGCGTTTGGGCGCCGGCCTTGGCGCCGGCGAAAGGCTGGCCCTGGCACCCTTGCTGGGCGCCTTGCCCCTGGCCGCCTTGGTCCAGGCGGTGGGTTATTGGCGATACGACTTCCTTTCCATGTGCGTGGCCTTGCTACCGGGCCTGCTGCTGGCCGTCCGCCTGCCATGGCGCACGATGCCCCGGCCTTTCTGGTCGTTTTGGCCTTGGGGCGGGTTGCTGGCTGCGGTGCTGGGACTGTCGGTCTTGTCGGCCCTGGCCCCGCCCATGGACCACGACACCATCCGCTACCACCTGACCTTACCGCGTCGCGACCTTGAGCTGGGTCATATCTGGCCGTGGTTCGGGGGCAGCATCTACGAGTTCTTCCCCCCCTTGGCTTCGCTGCTGACCCGTCTGGCCTATGCCTTGGGCGACGCTTCGGCGGCGCAGATGCTCAACGTGGTCTGGATGGGTCTGGCGGCGCTTTGGGCCGCCTTGCTGGCGGGGCGTCTGGGAGGCGGACACCAAGCCATGCTAGGAGCCGCCCTGTTGCTGGTGGCCCAGCGGATCAGCCTGAACCTGGGACCGGCGGTGACGGTGGACTATCCGCTGGCCGCCTTCGTCGGCGCCGCCGTCACCCTGGCGGTGGCCGCCCCGTTGCGATCCCGCCGGGCGTTGGCCTTGGGATTGCTGCTGGGATCGGCCATGGCCTGCAAGTACCAAGGCGGGGTCGCCGCGGTGGCGGTGCTGTTGCCCCTGGCTGGCGTCGCCCTGGCCCGGCGCCAAATCCTGTGGCCATGGTTTCTGGCCGGTTCGACGGCGGCGTTGGTCCTGTTGCCCATTCTGGTCCGCAATTGGGCGATCACCGGTAATCCGGTGTTCCCGGTGGCCCATCCGCTGTTCGTGGCCGACGGACTGGACGTCTTTGCTCCCTTCACCCAGGCCATGACCCGCCAGAACATCCCAGGCGGCATCTGGGGACTGCCGTGGAGCATGTTCATCCTGCAAGACAAATTCGACGGACTGCAATGGGGCTATCCCTTCTTCATGCTGGGTTTGCCTTTCGCCATCGCCGGCAAAGACCGCCTGGGGCTGATGGTGGCCGCCATCGTTGGCCTTTACGTGGTGCTTTGGTGGTTGACCATGCCGCATCTTCTGCGCTTCCTGCTGCCGGTCCTGGTTCTCTTGGCCGCGCTGGCCGCCGTCGGACTAGAGAAGGTCGCCGCGGCGAAGGTCGGATGGTTCAGGCCAGTCCTGGTGGCGACGTTTGGCGTGGCGATATCGATACAAGCGCTGTTCGCCGGGTCGTCGGCGCTTTACCGGCTGCCGATATTGTTGGGTCAGGTCAGTGTGCAGCAGGCATTGGAAGTGCCGGCGTTCCGTTATTACAGCCAAGTCTCGCCCTGCTTGTGGCTGGACCGGAACCTGAGGGACGGAGAGCGCTATGTGGCGCTGATCAACGACCCATCCTATTTCTGCCCGCAAAGCTCAGCGTTGCACAGCCTGCGTCCCGGCGAGGCAGCGCTGTTCTACAGCCGCTCGGGCGCCCCGCCCTTGTCCGCCGCCGAGACGGCGCGATGGTTCCGCCAGGAAAATGTCCGCTATGTCGTCTGGGTCAGCAACCTGGGGGCCGACGACGAACGCTTCGCCTTCGCCAAGCACCGCTTCGACCAGTTGGTGGCGCCGCTGCTGGCATCGCAGCCCCCGTTGCTGGATTCCGCCAGCGGCCGGGTCTACGCCGCCGAACCGGTCATCGCCGCATTAGAGCAAGCATCCCGACAACCACCTCGTCCGGCAGATCCTTGATGCCTTCGGCCAGGCGGTTGGCCAGTTCGGTGCGATCCGGCGCCAGGCCGGCGGTGTCGATGGTGACGCGGGGATGGGACAATTCGGCCAGGCGTTTCAGTTCCTCGGCCTCGTCCCAGATCAGGCCGAAATAGCCGGCGACCTGCATCACCAATCCCGGTGCCGGACGGCCGCGATGGCCGTGTTCCAGCGCCGACAGATAGGCGGCGGACACATGCAGGTCGGCGGCCATGTCCTTCAAGGGGATGGCCTTGGCGTCGCGCAGCTGACGGACCCGGGCGCCGAACGGCGTCATGTCCTCTGCCTTTTCACCAGCACGTAATAGGCCCCGTCGCCGCCATGTTGGGGGCGGGCCTGGGAAAAGCCCAGGATGCGTTCGCGCAGCGGACTTTGATTAAGCCAGCGCGGCACCTGCGCCCGCAGCACGCCGGGGCCCTGCTTGCCCTTGCCGGTGATCACCAACAGGCAACGCCGCCCCGATTCGTAGGCCCGCGCCACGAAGGACAGCAAGGCACCATGGGCGGCGTCCTGGGTCATGCCGTGCAGGTCCAGGGCGGCGTCGATGACCATCTCGCCCTTTTTCATGCGCTCGGCCGATCGCCGATCCAGGCCCGGCGTCACCCCGGCCCGCAGATCGGGAAGCGGACGATTGGGGCGCGGCGGCGGCGCAGGTTCGGGCTTGAACAGGGGCGGCACCGGAATGACCGGGGGCTCGGCAGCGGGGGCGGTTTCGGCTTCGTCCTCGGCGACGACGTCCTTGCCCGGCAGCGGTGCCACGTCCTGGACCACCGCCCGCCAGATGCGGGCCTCGTCGGGGGTGACGGTCCGCCGTCGCGGCCGGTGCGGAACAAGCTTGTCGCGGCTCATGGCGGCAGGACTTCGCCTTCCGGCTCGTCCTGGTCATTCTGGTCGGCTTCCTGGGCGGCAAGCGGATCGTCGGACAGGTTGCGCTTGACGAAGCGCCGCCAGTCGCCGCGCGGCGCCAAACAGGGGGGTTCGTTGCTTTCCGGCATGTAGATGGCGATGCCGCCCAATTGCCACAACTGATGCCAGTGATGGGCGCTTTCCAGCATGTAGGCGGTGGCGCGGGCGCGGATGCGCCAGGCGATGAAATGCTTGATGCCCAGCAGATGGATCAAGGCGCCGATGGTCATGGCGACGATGCCCAACGCCACCCCGGTGGCCAGCAGGATGACCAGGGCCAGCACCATCATCACCATCAGCGGCAGCAGATGGTCCCAGCCGTTGTGGACCGGCGAGCCCTGGAAGTCCAGCATGCGCTGGTCGGTGTAGATGTGGACGCGCTTGACCAGGACGGCGGCCCGCAGGCGTTCGTGAAGGGCGATGGCTTCTTGCGTCTTCTTGGTTCGCCAAGCCTCCATCAGCTCGTTCATGACCGCCCCCCTTTAATAGCCTTCGGCGATTCTGGGTGAACGACGTTGCGGCAGCAACACCCAATAACGGCCGGGGCTTTTCATGCGGCCGGCTTTCTGGAAGGCATCCTCGCCGGTCCCCCAGAAAAAGTCGCCGCGCACCGGACCCTTGATGGCGGCGCCGGTGTCCTGGGCCATGACCAGACGGCGCAACGGCTGGCCCGACGGCTCCACCGTGTCCAGGAACAACGGCAGTCCCAGGGCCACGTAACGTGGATCGACGGCCATGGAGCGGCCGGCGGTCAGCGCCACCCCTTCCGACCCCAATGGGCCGTCGCCGCTGATCGGGGTATAGAAGACATAGCGGGGGTTTTCCGCCATCAACGCCTTGGCCTGACCGGGATTGGCCTTCAGCCAGGCGCGTACCG
This sequence comes from Magnetospirillum sp., assembly GCA_020217035.1. Lineage (GTDB taxonomy): Bacteria > Pseudomonadota > Alphaproteobacteria > Rhodospirillales > Magnetospirillaceae > Magnetospirillum. The sequence continues at coordinate 8,121 of JAIWOG010000269.1, forward strand.
CCGGCATCGAGGTGTCGGTGACCAGGCCACGGTCGCGCAGGATCTTGCTGATACCGACGAATTTGTGGCCGTTGGTGGCGGCGACTCCCAGTCGCAGGACGCTGCCGTCCTCCAGCCGGATGCGGCCCGAGCCTTGGATATGCAGGATGTGGGCGTCCACCGGGTCCTCGACCCAGGCGACGGGCACCGCCAGCTTGTCCAGCGCCCCGGCCTCGATCTCGGCCCGGGTGTAGTAAGGCACCAGCTTGGTGCCGACGATGCGGCCGGTTTCCTGGCCGCCGTCGGCCCCCTTGCGGATGGCCAGGTCACGCGGCTTGCCCAGGATGGGAACGGTGAAGCGGCCGGTCCTAGTGCGCGAACCCGGCAGTTCCGGCTCGAAATAACCGGTGAAGGTGCCCTCGGCGCTGCCGTTGTTGACCGCCAGGAACGGCGAGAACCAGCCTTCGAAGAAGGTCCGTGCCCCCTGGTGGTCGGCGGGGCCGATGCGTTTGGCGGCGGCGCACGGCGTGTACCAGTCGGCCACCGTGCCGCCCATGCCGTCCTGGCCCACCGACCGGTCGAAAGGCAGCTTCAGCAGGCGGTCGCAGGTGCGGTTAAGCGCGGGCAACGCCTGGGCCAGTTCGTCGTCCTGCCAGCCGGGAATGTCGGCGAAGCGGGCCGGCACCAAGCCGAAGGACTCAGGCGGCGGCGTGGTCGGAGTCGGTACAGGCGGCGGGCGGCGCGGGGCTTCCGGGGCGCACGACGCCGCCAGCGCGGCGAACAACAAGACCGCCAGACGCTTCATGATCGGCCTAGACCTCGTCCCCGGCGGAATCGGCTTCGACCACCGCGCGGGTGGCCGAGAGTTGCCAATTGGGGTCGCCCGAGCGGGTGTCGCGGCTGAAGGTCCATTCGTCGGTGACCTTGGTGATGCGCGACGGGTCGCCGTCGATCACCTTGCCGTCCAGATCCTTGATGACGTTGATCTGCTCGCTGACGAAGCGCACGGTGACCTGGGCGACGCTGCCCACCAGCACCGCCTCGATCATCTCGGCCGACAGGATGCCCATCACCTCGGTGGTCATTTCCTCGCCGGCGCGGGCGCGGTCGTCGATGGCGTCGCAGAACGGCTTGTACACCTGGTCGGCCAGCAGCGGCCGCAACGCCTTCTTGTCGCCGGCGGCGTAGGCGGCGACGATCATCTCGAAGGCCATGCGGGCACCGGACAGGAAGTTCTGGGTGGTGAAGCTGGGGTCGCGGGCGCGGATGGCCGCCTCGCCCCGTCCCACCGGCCCGACGGCAACCGCCGGTTCGGGCTCGGCCGCCTCGGCCGGCTTGCGGGCGCGGCCCAGGTCGACCACGTTGTCGGCTGGCTTGGCCTCGGCCGGACCACGGGTCCATTGCGCCGGGGGTTTTTCGGTGCCAGTCCGCTTGCCCAACACCGATCGCAGGCGCAGGATCAGGAAAACCGCCACAACGGCGAAGAAAACGATATCAAGGGCGTGCAAACCGTCGTCCATGGACCTATTTCGCCTAAGGGTGTTTCGTCCCGTCACAGATAAGCCCGGAAGGGGGAAAGAGCAAGCATGGCATGGCTGTTAATCGCCCTGGTGATCGCCGTCCCGGTGATGGAAATCGCCGTCTTCATCAAGGTGGCGCAAGGAATCGGCGTGTTGGCGACGGTCGCGCTCGCCATCGGCGCCGGGCTGGTCGGCCTGCTGATGGTCCGCGCCCAAGGCTTGCGCTCGCTGATGCGGGCCAAGGCCATGGCCGACCGGGGCGAATTGCCCTTGGCCGAGATGTTCGACGGATTGTGCGTCGCCTTGGCCGGCGGCTTGCTGATTCTGCCCGGTTTCCTGTCCGACCTTGTGGCCATCACCTTGCTGCTGCCGCCGGTGCGGCTGCTGCTGAAGGCTTGGCTGGCCCGCCACTTCACCCTGGTCGGCACCGCCCCGTCCCGATCGGCCCGTCCGGTGGGCGACGACGTCATCGACGGCGAATACACCGTGGTCGAGCCCACCGACAAACGCATCGGACCCGGCTAAATAATACGTCCCTGGACTGGAATCGCCGGACGATCCGTGCTAGCGGTTGCCCGTAGTGACGCCACACCCTGTCAAGGAAGCATCGATGTCCGACGAAAACACCATGCCCCCGCTGGTCATCAACGGCCAATACGTCAAGGACCTGTCGTTCGAGGTCCCGGGCGCTCCGGGCATCTATGGCGAAATGGCCGGCCAGAACCCGGAAATTCCGATCCACGTCGACATCAATGCCGCCGCCATCGCCGACAAGACCTTCGAAGTCACCTTGCACCTGAAGGTGGAAGCGGTGCTGCCCGGCAACAAGCCGGTCTTCCTGGTGGAGCTGGCCTATGCCGGCATCTTCACCCTGAACGTCCCGGACGAGCACATCCAGCCCATGCTGCTGATCGAATGCCCGCGCCTGCTGTTCCCCTTCGCCCGCGCCATCATCGGCGACCTGACCCGCGACGGCGCCTTCCCGCCCCTGATGATCCAGCCCATCGACTTCATGCAGCTTTACCGTTCGCGCATGGAAGCCACCGAAGGCCAGGAAGCCGGGCACGCCTGATCATTTCCCCCAAGTGATTGTCATCGGGGCGGCGCCAAACCGGCGCTGCCGCGATTGAGTTCGCGCATGGCCTGGTCCAGACCTTCCAGGGTCATGGGATACATGCGCCCGGCCATCTGTTCGTGCAGCATGGCGATGGATTCGGTCCATTGCCAATGGCGCGGCGGCGACGGGTTCAGCCACACCGCCGCCGGCCAATGGTCCAGCAGACGGCGCATCCATTCGGCGCCTGATTCCTCGTTCCATTCCTCGACCGCCGCGCCGGGCGTGCTGATTTCCCACGGACTCATGGACGCGTCGCCGACGATCACCAGCTTCCAGTCGGGGGGATAGGTGTTCAGCACCTCCCAGGTCGGCACCCGGTCGTCCCAGCGCCGCGCGTTGTCGCGCCACAGATGCCCATAGGGGCAATTGTGGAAATAGTAATGCTCCAGGTGCTTGAACTCGGACCGCGCCGCCGAGAACAATTCCTCGCACACCCGGATATGCGGATCCATGGAGCCGCCCACGTCCAGCAACAGCAAAACCTTGATCTTGTTGTGGCGTTCGGGCCGCATGTGGACGTCCAGCCAGCCGCCGGCCCGCGCCGTGCCGGTGATGGTGGCGTCCAAATCCAACTCGGTGGCCGCGCCTTCGCGGGCGAACTTGCGCAAACGGCGCAGTGCCATGCGGAAGTTGCGGGTGCCCAGTTCCAGGTTGTCGTCCAGGTTCTTGAAGTCGCGACGGTCCCACACCTTGGTGGCGCGGTTGTGGCGGTTGGTGGCCTGGCCGATACGGATGCCGGCGGGATTATAGCCATAGGCGCCGAAGGGCGAGGTGCCCGCCGTGCCGATCCATTTGTTGCCGCCGTGATGTTCTTCGTTCTGCTCGGCCAGACGCTGGCGCAGACGTTCCATCAATTCCTCGAAACCGCCGGCCCCTTGGATTTCCGCCATCTCTTCCGGGCTTAAAAGCTTTTCCGCCATGGCCCGCAGCCATTGTTCGGGAATCTGGGCGATGAATTCCTCCAGACTGCCGGCCTCGGTGACCACGCCTTTGAACACCTGGCCGAAGACGCGGTCGAACTTGTCCAAGTTGCGTTCGTCCTTCACCAGAACCGACCGCGACAGGTAATAGAAATCCTCGACGCTGAACCCGGCCACGCCCTTGGATACCGCTTCCAACAGCGTCAGATATTCGCGCAAGCTGACCGGAACCTTGGCGTTGCGCAGAGACAGGAACAGGTCGAGGAACATGGCCTAGTTGCCCCGGCGGTTCATGAAGGCCAGACGTTCGAACAGATGCACGTCCTGTTCGTTCTTGAGCAACGCCCCATGCAGCTTGGGAATCAGATTTTTGGTGTCGCCGGCCCGCAATTCGTCGGGCGACAAGTCTTCCGACACCAGAAGCTTGATCCAATCCAGCAATTCGGACGTGCTGGGCTTCTTCTTCAGCCCCGGCACCTCGCGCACGTCGAAGAACACCGCCAATGCCTGTTGCAGCAGGGCCGGCTTGATGCCGGGGTAATGCACTTCGACGATTTGGGCCATGGTGTCGCGGTCGGGGAAGCGGATGTAATGGAAGAAACAGCGGCGCAGGAAGGCGTCGGGCAGTTCCTTTTCGTTGTTGGAGGTGATGATCACCAACGGTCGCTTGGCCGCCTTGACCACTTGGCGGGTCTCGTAGACATGGAATTCCATACGGTCCAGTTCCAGCAACAGATCGTTGGGGAACTCGATGTCGGCCTTGTCGATTTCGTCGATCAGCAAGATGGGGGTGGTCTCGGCCTCGAAGGCTTGCCACAGCTTGCCCTTGACGATGTAGTTGCCGATGTCGTGGACCCGCGGGTCGCCCAATTGCGAATCGCGCAGACGCGCCACCGCGTCATATTCGTAAAGCCCCTGCTGGGCCTTGGTGGTCGATTTGATGTGCCAGGAAATCAACGGCCGGCCCAACGCCTTGGCCACTTCCTGGGCCAGCACCGTCTTGCCGGTGCCCGGCTCGCCCTTGATCAGCAGCGGCCGTTCCAGGGTCAGGGCGGCGTTGACCGCCACCATCAAATCGGGAGTGGCGATGTAGGATTCGGTTCCGGTGAATTTGCTCATGTTTTCCTCCTGGCCATCCAAGGTACGGACGGCCAGAAGGAAGAGCAAGATATGGAAACAGTCTAATCCACCATCACACCCTAAGCCCGGCGGCGTTTGAGCCGGCCCGGCACGGGCGGCGCCTCGCGCCTACTGCATGCGCATGCCGGAACAGACGCGGACGATGAAGGCGTCAATGTCGTCGTTCATGCCCACTGTGCGCGACGCCATGTCGCCGGCGGCGATCAGCACCTGGTCGGCGGCTTCGGTGGCGGTGCCGGCCACCTCGCTGACCTCGCCGATGGTACCGGCCACCGTTTGCACGCCGGCGGCGACGTCGCGGATGGCGCGGCTGATTTCCGCGACCGCCGCCGATTGCTGTTCGGTGGCCGCCGCGATTCCCGAGGCGTTGTCGTTGATGTCGCGGATCATGCCGGCGATGCGGCGCACCGCCTCCACCGCCTCCCGCGTCGCCTGGCGCATGCCCTCGATCTGGTTGGTAATGTCGTCGGTGGCGCGGCTGGTCTGGTTGGCCAGGTGCTTGACCTCGTTGGCGACGACAGCGAAGCCCTTGCCGGCGTCGCCGGCGCGGGCCGCCTCGATGGTGGCGTTCAGCGCCAGGAGATTGGTCTGGCTGGCGATCTCGGTGATCATCTTGACCACGTCGCCGATGCGTTGGGCGGCCTCGGCCAAGCCTTGGATGGCGGAATCGGTTTCGGTGGCGACGGTCACCGTGTCCTGCGCCATGGTGGCCGAATCCTGGATGCGCGATGCCACTTCGCGGATGCCCGACGACACCTGCTCGGCGGCGGCGGCCACCGATTCGACGCTGGCCGAGGCGTCCTCGGCGGCGCGGGCCACGGTGGCCGACTGGTCGGACGTCTGGTTGGCGATATCGCGCATCTGCTGGGCCGTGGCTTCCAACTCGGTGGCGGTGGCGGCCACCGCCTGGCTCATGTGCTTGATGGTGTTGCCGACGCCGGTGGCTTCGGTGACGAAGGCCTTGGACTTGTCTTCCATGCTGGTCAGGGCGTCGTTGATCAGCCGCGCGTGGTCTGAAAACTCGCCCACCAGACCTTCCAGCAGGATATGACGGAAATAGCGGCCCTGGGCGGTCATCGCCATGGCGGCGTCGGCTTCCTTGGTGAACGCCTCGGTCAAGTCCAGCAGACGGTTGATGCCGTGGTCCAGATCGCCCAGCACGCCAGATTCGCCGATGCCGACGATGCGGGCGTCAAGACGGCCGGCGGCGGCCTGGGCCAGGATCCCGTAAGCGCGGTGGATGGCGCGACGGGTCCGCAAGCACATCCACAGGGCCACCAGGGTGGCGGCGGTGGCGATGGCGGCCATCAGGCTGGCGATGGTTTCACCCGCCGCCAGATGCATGAGCAACATGATGCCCGACGCGACGGCCGCGGCGGCAATGGCGAGCCACGCCTTAGAGAGCGAAGACGAATTCATCGTAGGGCACCCCCAGCGCCTGCAGCTTGTCGTTCAAAGCCTGATAGGCCGTTTCCATGCCCTGTTTGCGGTCGGGGTTCTTGGTCTCGATGTCCAGCAACTCGGCGTACAGCGCCTCGACCTTGGCCACCGCGTCGCGACGCGGCACCCGGCGGTTCGAGTGATAGCTGACGATTTCACCCTTGCTGTCGAAGGTGGGGGTGACGTGCGCCAACACCCAATAATGGTCGCCGTTCTTCGAGCGGTTGACCACATAGGCGAAGCATTCCTTGCCCGACTGAATGGTCGTCCACAACAATTTGAACACGGCGCGCGGCATGTGCGGATGTCGGATGACGCTGTGGGGCTGGCCGATGACCTCGGCCTCGCTGTAACCGGCCAAACGCAGGAAGACCTGGTTGGCGTAGATGATGCGGCCCTTCACGTCGGTCTTGCTGACGATGACTTCGTCGGACCCGAACGTCCTTTCGATTCCGCTCAACGTGCTGTCACTGCGTGCCATTTCCCCCCCGGGTGGCGTGTGGACTGTCCTGGCCGCGCCCAAGCGCTCGGCCACTTCGCGAGCGATAACATATAGAGCAAACGACTTAATCGATAATTAAAAATACTTACTTTTCATGCCCCGGACGCCCCCTCTAACCTTAGGCGCGACTAAGGCTGAAGCAAGGCAACCTGCAATGACGCAATGCACAGGAAGCATACTGTTTAGATCACATCTAAAATTACTTGGGCTCATCTAATGTGCTAATTTTCTTGCGTTTTCCCCCTGTCATCGCGCAAAACCCCGGTCATGAACTACCGTCACGCATACCATGCCGGCAATTTCGCCGACATTCACAAACACGCCGCCCTGGCGCTGATCCTGGAACACCTGAAGCGCAAGGAAGCGCCCTTCGCCTATGTGGACAGCCATGCCGGCATCGGCGCCTATGACCTGGGCTCGGCGCAGGCGGAAAAGACCGGCGAGTGGCAAGGCGGCATCGCCAAGGTGATGGCGGCCACCGACACCCCGGAAGAAATGGCGCCGTTCCTGGCGGTGGTGCGCGACCTGAATCCCGAGGGCGGCCTGCGCCATTATCCCGGCTCGCCGATGATCGCGGCGAGGCTGGCGCGAGGGCACGACCGCCTGGCGCTTTGCGAACTCCACCCCGAGGACGCGGCCGAACTGCGCCAGCGCTTTCACCATGACCGCCGGGTCGGCGTCCACCACCGTGACGGCTATGACGGGTTGAAGGCGTTGCTGCCACCGCCCGAACGGCGCGGCTTGGCGTTGATCGACCCGCCCTTCGAGGTCAGGGACGAGTTCGACCGCATGCGCAAGGGGCTGGTCCAGGCGATGAAGCGCTGGCCCACCGGACTTTATGCGCTGTGGTATCCGATCAAGGCAAAGATGCTGGTCGACCGTTTCCACGCCGATTTGACCCAGCTCGGCCTGCCCAAGACCTTGGCCGCCGACATCTGGATCCGGGGCGGCGACGATCCCACCCGGCTGAACGGTTGCGGCCTGGTGGTGGTCAACCCGCCATGGATGCTGGACGAGGCCCTGGGCCGGCTGATGCCCTGGCTGGCGGCCACCTTGGGGGAAGACGGTGCCCATTCCCGGCTGCACTGGGTGGTGCCGGAAAAGGGTTGAGCCTGCGCGGCGGTTGAGCGGCCCCGGCACGGGGCGTCACACTAGAACCCGGTCACGTTGACGCATTCGACCCGCCAGCCCTCGGCGGTGACGTCCAGGCGGGTCAAGGACAGCGGCTGGATGGAAAAGCGCAAGGCCGTCGCCGGGTCCAGCCCCAGGGCCAGGGCCAGGGCGGCACGGATGGTGCCGGCATGGACCACCGCCAGGATGTCGCGGTCGCCATGGGTCAGCGTCAGCCGTTCGAGCACCGCCTTGACCCGCAGGCACAGCTCGGCGAAGCTTTCGCCGCCCGGCGGCGCGGTCAGCGCCGGATCGCGCCAGAAATCGACCAGTTCCGGTTCCTTGGCGGCTTCCAGGTCGGCCCACGACCGCCCCTGCCAGCGGCCGAAATTCTGTTCCATCAAATCGGGTTCGATCAACGGCGGCGGCAACACCAGGCCGGCCGCCTCCAAGGCGCCCGAGGTCTGGCGGCACCGCATCAGCCCACTTTCCACCAACAGCGAATGGGACGGCACCCGGCGAGCCAATTGGCGGAAGTCGTCGTCGTCGGAAACGTCACAGGCCACGTCCAGTTGACCGTGGATGCGGCCATGGGGACAGGGAACGGGGCCGTGGCGAACCATCCACCAGCGGGTCATGGAAGGATTGCTCATCTCCAGCTTCCGGCAAGGGTCAAGACAAAGGCGATCTCGGTTAGTTGCTGGGCGGCGCCCAGAACGTCGCCGGTATAGCCGCCGAACTGGCGCCGGGCCAACCAGGTGAACGCCGCCACCACCGCCACTGAAACAAAAATCGCCGGGGCGGCGGCCAAGCCGCTGCCGACCCCGGCCAGCACGGCGCCCAGCACCAGGGCGGCGGCGGCGATGCCGGCATGGGGCGTTCCCGCCCCCGCCCCC
>JAIWOG010000270.1 GCA_020217035.1 Magnetospirillum sp.
GCCGCCCAGGCGCCCGCCGCCGCTGTTCAGTCGGCGCCGCTGGCGCCGGCGCAGACCCAGACCGCCGCCGCCGCGACCCGCGCCGACCAGGGACCCGATGGTCCGGTGGCCATGAACATGACCCCGCCGCCGCCCGCTGACGTGCCGGAAACCGTGCCGATGCCCGGACGTCCCAAGCGTCTGCAACAACATTTCGAACAGCGTCTGGCCGAATCCGCCCAGCAGGTGGTGCGCCCCGGCATGGTTGACATGCCGCAGATGGCCCGGTCGTCCTATGGTGACGACGCGCCGATCCATCTGGTGCCCCCGGGCTCGAACAACTTGGCCAAGTCCCGTTCGGGCGGGGGCAAGGGATTGGCGGCGCCGCAGCCCGCCCCCATGCCGGCGGCGTCGTTCCAGGTGGCGTCGGTGCAGTTCGCCGGCGGCGCCAAGCTGGACCGTTCCGACCTTGTCGCCATCGCCGAGGTGGCCAAGCTTTACAAGCAGACCAAGGGCGTGGTCCGAGTCGTCGGCTATGCCCCGGCCCCTGGCTTTGGTGGCTACGACCCGGTGTCGCAGGTGATGGGCGGGTTGGACGCGTCCCAGGCCCGAGCCGAGGCGGTGGCCCGCGAACTGAACCGCCGTGGCGTTCCCGCTTCCAAGATCATGGTCGCCGCCGATCCGGGCTATTCCCAGTCGGGCCAGGAAGGCGCCCAGGTTTTCCTGGACGTCATGTGAACCATCGCCGCGCCGCCATCGCCCAGGCGTTGGCGGTGCTGGCGCCCCATATCCCCAAATACGACCGTGAGGCGGTGCTGGACCGGGCCGAGGATTCGTCCGGCCTGCGCCATGCCTCGCCGCAGGCCGCCGCTTGGCTGGCGCTGACCAGCCATATCCGGCACACCCACACCGATTACGACCGGATGCTGGACGACGGCTACGACGCCGATTCGGCGCGGCATTTCTGTACCGAAAGTATGCGGCAGGTATTGATGGAATGGGGGTGCCGCAAAGCTTTCTGACTTCTTTTCCGACTAAAGTAGTAATGCTTCAAGAATTACCATAAGCTGTGCCTGTTTACAGTGTATTTGAGACTCGGTCTAAATTTCACGATATGTGATAATGGTATGCGATCTTTAGTTCGGGGAAAGCCGATGACCCTCATCAATAATCTGCGCGTCGCCAACAAACTGGCGTTGATCTTCGGGATTATCATGTTGTTGGTGCTGTCCTTGGTCGTTTCCAGCTTTTGGGGTGTCAGCCGGTTGGATGACAGCGGGCACGACCTGTCCGACAACTGGCTGCCCAGTGTCGAGGCCATCGGGGCATTGAACGCCGAAATGCTGGGATACCGGCGTTACGAATATCAGCACATCTCGTCGACCGATGCCGCCGACATGGCCGCAGTTGATGCCGATGTCGTCCGGCTGAAGGAAAAGATCGCCGCCGATCGCGCCGTCTACGAAAAGTTGCTGTCGTCCGAAGAAGAGCGGGCTGCCTACAACCGCTTGGTCGAGCACATGAACGTGTATTTTGTGATCAGCAACAAGATGCTGGGATTGTCGCGCACCAACGCCAACGCCGACGCCATGCGGGTGATGGCCGAGGAAAGCCGTCCGAGATTTCGCGAGTTGGAAAAGGAACTGGATATTCTGCTGGAAATCAACAAGAAGGGCGCCCGTGATTCCAAGCTGGCCCTTGAATCCACCGGCAACACCGTCAGGTTCTCCCTCATCGCGCTCAGCGTCGCCATTGTCGGGTTGCTGGTTATCTCCGGCTTGGTGCTGCGTGCGGGTATCGCCACCCCCATCATGGCCATGACCGTCGCCATGGAGCGACTGGCCGAAGGCGACAAGGGCACCGAGATTCCGGCCCAGGGACGCAAGGACGAAGTCGGCGCCATGGCCGGCGCCGTGCAGGTGTTCAAGGACAACATGATCCGCGCCGAGCAGATGGCGGCCCAACAAGAAGCCGAGCGGGCGGCGCAAATGCGTCGTGCCCAGGCGATGGAGCGGCTGACGACCCAGTTCGATCAATCGGTGTCTTCGGTGCTGGGCATCGTTTCCGGTGCCGCCACCGAGATGGAGGCCACCGCCCAATCCATGTCGGGCAACGCCCAACAGACCAACAGCCAGGCCACCGTGGTGGCCGCCGCCACCGAACAGGCCAGCGCCAGCGTGCAGACGGTGGCGACGGCGGCCGAGGAATTGTCGGCCTCCATCGCCGAGATCGGCCGCCAGGTGGAACAATCCAGCGCCACCTCGCGGGCCGCCGCCGAGGACGCCCAGCGCACCAACCAGACCGTCCGGGTGCTGGCCGACACTTCGGCCCGCATCGGCGAGGTGGTGGGGCTGATCAAGGACATCGCCAGCCAGACCAATTTGCTGGCGCTGAACGCCACCATCGAGGCGGCCCGCGCCGGCGAGGCCGGCAAGGGCTTCGCCGTGGTCGCCGGCGAGGTCAAGGCTTTGGCCAACCAGACCGCCAAGGCCACCGAAGAGATCACCTCCCAGATTTCCTCGGTGCAGTCGGCCACCCGCGACGCGGTGGGCGCCATCGAGAACATCGTGCGCCGCGTCGCCGAGATCAACCAGATCGCCAGCGCCATCGCCGCCGCCGTCGAGGAGCAATCGGCGGCCACGGTGGAAATCGCCCGCAACGTCCAGCAGGCCGCCCAGGGCACCCAGGAGGTGTCGTCCAGCATCGTGCTGGTCAGCCAAGCCGCCGGCGAGACCGGCACCGCCGCCGAACAGGTGCTGTCGGTGGCCCGCTCGCTGTCCCAGGAAGCCAGCGGCCTGAAGGGGCTGGTCGACAGTTTCCTTGACGACGTCAAGGCCGCCTGATCCCATCACGCGCCGTCGGCCCGACCGGCCGGCGCGCGGAGGCCCCTTGCCCAAAAAGCTGTCGCTTCTGAAACCCCGCCGCGCTAGAAATGATCCCTTCCGTTCCGCCGAGATCAGGGAAAGCGACTGGCGTCATGAGCACCGAGCAGGAATTCCATCGCATCAAGCGGTTGCCGCCTTATGTCTTCGCCGAAGTGAACGCCATGAAGGCCCGCGCCCGCGCCGCCGGCGAGGACATCATCGACTTTGGCATGGGCAATCCCGACCAGCCGACACCGACGCATATCGTCGAGAAGCTGGTGGAAGCCGCCCGCAACCCGCGCGCCCATCGCTATTCCATGAGCCGCGGCATCCCCGGCCTCAGGAAGGCTTTGTGCGCCTATTACCAGCGGCGCTTCGGCGTCGAGCTGGACCAGGAAAGCGAATGCATCGTCACCCTGGGGTCCAAGGAAGGTCTGGCCAATCTGGCCAACGCCATCACCAGCCCCGGCGACGTGGTGCTGGTGCCCAATCCCAGCTATCCCATCCATCCCTATGGCTTCATCATCGCCGGCGGCTCGTGCCGTTACGTGCCGGTGACCCCCGACGCCGAGTTCCTGCGCTCGCTGGACCGTGCGGTGCGCCATTCGGTGCCCAAGCCCATCGCCTTGGTGCTGAACTATCCCAGCAACCCCACCGCGTTGCTGGCCGACCTTGATTTCTATGGGCAGGTGGTGGATTTCTGCCGCCATCACGGCATCTGGATCCTGTCCGACCTGGCCTATTCGGAAATCTATTTCGACGTGGCACCGCCACCATCGATCCTGCAAGTCCCCCACGCCAAGGACATCGCGGTGGAATTCACCTCGATGTCCAAGACCTACAACATGCCGGGCTGGCGCATCGGTTTCGCCGCCGGCAACAAGAAGCTGATCGCCGCCTTGGGCCGCATCAAGTCGTACCTGGATTACGGCGCCTTCACCCCCATCCAGGTGGCGGCCACCGCCGCCTTGAACGGCCCGCAGGATTGCGTCGAGGACATCCGTCAATTGTACAAGGGGCGCCGCGACGTGCTGATCGAAGGTCTGCACGCCGCTGGCTGGAACGTTCCCAGCCCGCCGGCCACCATGTTCGCCTGGGCGCCCATCCCGCCGGCCTTCGCCCATCTGGGGTCGTTGGAATTCTCCAAGCTGCTGATGCGTGAGGCTCAGGTGGCGGTGGCGCCGGGCATCGGCTTCGGCGAATACGGCGACAATTACGTCCGCATCGGCCTGGTGGAAAACACCCAGCGGACCCGTCAGGCGGTCCGCAACATCAAGTCCTTCCTGGGCAATTACGATCGTGTCCTGGAAGAATCGGAAAAGCAACGCGCTGTGAGTGTCTGATGAAACCCTTGAAGATTGCTGTCGCCGGCCTGGGCACCGTGGGTGCCGGTCTGGTCAAGTTGTTGTCCGACAACGCAGGCTTGATCGCCGCCCGTGCCGGCCGCCCGGTTCACGTCGTCGCCGTTTCCGCCCGTGACCGCAACCGTGACCGGGGCGTCGTCATCGGCGCCGATATCGCCTGGTACGACGACGCCCAGCAGATGGCGGCCGAAGCCGACGTGGATCTGGTGGTGGAAGTCGTCGGCGGCTCCGAAGGAATCGCCCGTCAGGTGGTGGAAACCGCCATCAATCGTGGCTTGCACGTGGTCACCGCCAACAAGGCGCTGCTGGCCCATCATGGTGTCGCCCTGGCGCGGTCGGCCGAGGCCAGGAACGTCGCCCTTGGCTTCGAGGCGGCGGTGGCGGGTGGTATCCCCATCATCAAGGCGCTGAAGGAAGGTCTGGCCGGCAACGCGCTCAGCCGTGTCACCGGCATCCTGAACGGCACCTGCAACTACATCCTGACCACCATGCGCGAACAGGGGCGCGACTTCGCCGACGTGCTGGCGGAAGCCCAAGCCCTGGGTTACGCCGAAGCCGATCCCAGCTTCGACATCGACGGAATCGACGCCGCTCACAAGCTGGCCATCCTGACCAGCCTGGCCTTCGCCACCCCGGTGGACTTCGCCTCCATGTACGTGGAAGGCATCCGCCATGTCTCGGCCGTCGACATCGACTTCGCCGAGAAGCTGGGTTACCGCATCAAGCTGTTGGGCATCGCCCAAGCCACCGACCATGGCATCGAGCAGCGGGTCCATCCCTGCATGGTGCCGGTGGCCGCCCCCATCGCCAAGGTGGACGGGGTGTTCAACGCCGTGGTCGCCGAGGGCGACTTCGTCGGCCGGTCCATCTATGAAGGCCGCGGCGCCGGTGCCGGCCCCACCGCCTCGGCCGTCGCCGCCGACATCATCGACATCGCCCGCGGCAACCGTTCGCCGGTCTTCGGCGTGCCCGCCGCCGCCTTGCAGGCCCGGCCGGTGGCCGCCATGGACCGCCGCCAGGGCGCCTATTACATGCGGCTGATGGTGGTGGACCGTCCCGGCGTGCTGGCCGACGTCGCCCAGGCGCTCAGGGCCGAAGGGGTGTCGGTGGAACAGATGATCCAGCCCGGACGCGCCCCCGGCGAGACCGTGCCCATGGTGATGACGCTGCACGACACGGTGGAAGCCGCCATGAACCGGGCGGTGGACCGCATCAAGGCGTTGGACGCAGTGGTCGAGCCGCCGCGCCTGATCCGCATCGAGCATATGTAAAGACCTCCAAGGCAGGATCCCCTCATGCCCAACCGCGTCTTCGTTCCGCCGCCGCACGCCCTGGACCGCAACCTGGCCCTGGAAGTGGTGCGGGTCACCGAAGCCAGCGCCCTGGCCGCCTCGCGCTTCGTCGGTCGTGGCGACGAGAAGGCCGCCGACGAGGCGGCGGCGGAGGCCATGCGTCAGGCGCTCAACAGCCTGTCCATGGCCGGCAGGGTGGTCAATGGCGGCGGCCTGAACCTGGGTGAAATGGTCGGCACCGGCACCGGTCCCAAGGTGGACATCGTGCTGACCGCCATCGAAGGCGCCACCATCTGCGCCAAGGGGGGGCAGAACGCCATTTCGGTGATCGCCGCCACCGAGGAAGGTTCGTTCCTGCATGTGCCCGAGGGCGTCTACATGGAAAAGCTGGCGGTGGGGCCGGGCTTGCCGCAGGGCGTCATCGACCTGACCGTCAGCCCGGAAGACAATTTGATCAACGTCGCCGCCGCCAAGGGCGTGTCGGTGGCCGACCTGACCGTGTGCATGCTGGACCGGCCGCGTCACGGCGACCTGCTGGGCCGCGTCTACGAGGCGGGGGCGCGGGTGGTGTTGATCGATGACGGCGACGTCTCCGGCGCCATCGCCGTCGGTTTGTCCCAGACCGGCATCGACCTTTACATGGGCTCGGGCGGCGCCGCCGAGGGCGTGCTGGCCGCCGCCGGGCTGAAATGCCTGGGCGGGCAGATGCAGGGCCGTCTGCTGCTGCGCGGCGAGGACGACCGCGTCAAAGCCCGCGCCGCCGGCCTGAAGGACCCGCACGCGGTGTGGTCCATCGCCGACATGGTCAAGGGCGAGGTGATGTTCGCCGCCACCGGCATCACCGACGGTAACCTGCTGGACGGCATCCGCCTGCGTCCGGGCGGCGCCACCAGCCATTCCCTGGTCATGCGCTCGGCCACCGGCACGTTGCGCACCATGACGTCGCTGCACGACTTCACCCGCCACGCCCAATTGCATCGGGACTAGGGGATGGACCGCCCGGCTTTCCTTGGCGTCGAACGTTCCCTGACCGGAAGGCGCTGGCAGGAAGCCGGCGGCGACGAACGCCTGGCCCTGACCTTGTCCCAGCGCCTGTCCCTGCCGGAAGTGGTGGGCCGGGTGCTGGCGGCCCGCGGTATCGGCCTGGACCAGGCGGAAAGCTTTCTGGCGCCGACGCTTCGCGACCTGCTTCCCGATCCCAGCCATCTGCGCGACATGGATAAGGCCGCTGCCCGGGTGGCGCAAGCGGTGATGGACGGCGAACCGGTCGGCATCTTCGGCGATTACGACGTGGACGGCGCCACCTCGTCGGCGTTGCTGGCCACCTTCCTGACAGCCGCCGGCGGCACCCCGCTGGTGCATATTCCCGACCGAATGGTCGAAGGTTACGGCCCCAACTTGGCCGCCTTGCAGAAATTGGCGGCGCAGGGCGCCCGGGTGGTGGTGACGGTGGATTGCGGCACCACCGCCTTCGCGCCCCTGGAAGGCGCGGCCGAAGCCGGCATCCAGGTGGTGGTGGTCGACCACCACGAAGCCGAGCCGGAACTGCCCAAAGCCTTCGCCGTGGTCAATCCCAAGCGTCTGGACGACGACAGCCCGCACGGCCATCTGGCCGCCGTCGGCGTCACCTTCCTGCTGGTGGTGGCGGTCAACCGCTGCCTGAAGCAGGCGGGGTGGTTCGGCCCGACCCGCCCGGCCCCCGACCTGATGCAATGGCTGGACGTGGTGGCGCTGGGGACGGTGTGCGACGTGGTCCCCTTGGTGGGCGTCAACCGTGCCCTGGTCACCCAGGGACTGAAGGTGATGGCCAAGCGGGCCAATGTGGGTCTGTCGGCTTTGTCCGATGTGGCCGGCATCAAGGAACGTCCCGACGCCTATCATCTGGGCTATCTGCTGGGGCCCAGGGTCAACGCCGGTGGCCGGGTTGGCCAGTCGGAACTGGGCTCGCGTCTTTTGTCCACCAAGGACCCGCTGGAAGCCGCCGACATCGCCCGCCAGTTGGACGGCTACAACAAGGAACGCCAGGAAATCGAAGCCGCCGTGCTGCTGGAAGCCATCGAGCAGGTGGAAGGCCGTGCCGATGACGGTCTGCCGTTGGTGCTGGCGGCGGGCGAGAACTGGCATCCCGGCGTCATCGGCATCGTCGCCGGCCGTCTGAAAGAACGCTATGGCCGCCCGGCCTGCGTGGTGGCGCTGGATGGGGCCGAGGGCAAGGGCTCGGGCCGTTCCATTACCGGCTTGGATCTGGGCTGCGCCATCATCGCAGCGCGTCAGCAGGGTCTGCTGAAGGCCGGCGGTGGTCACGCCATGGCCGCCGGCTTCACCGTCGCCCGCGACCGCCTGGGCGAGTTCCGCGCCTTCCTGGCCGATCGTCTGTCCGCCCAACTGACCGGCGAATTGGTCCCCGTGCTGGAACTGGACGGTGCCATCGACGCTGCTGGCGCCAGCCTGGCCCTGGTCGAGACCCTGAAGCAACTGGGACCCTTCGGCGCCGGCAACCCCGAACCGCGCTTCGCCATTTCCAATGCCCGGGTGGTCAAGTCCGACGTGGTCGGCCAGGGGCACATCCGCGTCATCGCCCAAGGGGCAGGGGGGCAACGCCTGAAAGCCATCGCCTTCCGCGCCGCCGACGCCGAAATGGGGCACGCCCTGCTGGCCGGCCAGGGCCAGACTTTCCATCTGGCCGGCACGCTTCGGGTGGATTCCTGGCAGGGTAACGACGCGGTGCAGTTGATCATCGACGACGCTGCTCCGGCGCGTTGAAATTCCCTGCGAAAAAATTTGAAAAAGCCGCTTGACCAAGGGGGCTCTCCCCGGTAAAAGGTCGCCCTCACCTCGCGACGTCCCCATCGTCTAGAGGCCTAGGACACCGCCCTTTCACGGCGGCGACGGGGGTTCGAATCCCCCTGGGGACGCCAACCTTTTCAGGTTGCTCACGCGAATTCATCCTGCGGATTTTTGACGCGGGACAAAATGCGGGACGACGCTTCCCGTTCAATCCTTCCACTGCGCTTGTTTTGACCGCACGGTTCCGTCGTGCCAACCCTATCCGTTGCAGGACCGCATCGGAGGAGGGGGGGCATGCGGCGCTGGTGACCCAGCGCGGCAAGTCGGAGATGACCGTCTCCGACAACGGCACCGAACTGACCTCGAACGCCGTGCTGAAATGGCGCTCCATCGCCTCAGGCGGCCCATGCCGTCAAACTCAAAGCAATGGGGGGGGCAGCCTCTTCGCCCTTCCGAGGCTTTACTTTCAGCCGGATGAACGTTACGCGGCAGGTCAAGGTCACTGGTCACGGATAAATTATTCTGGACATGAAAGAGGTATTGTCACTTTCGCGGCGGTCCCGCCTTGAGGATTGGCCTCCAACCGTATCGAGCCGCCATGGCTGACGACAATACGGCGTACAATGGTCAAGCCTAAACCTGTTCCCTTGGTGCGGGTTGTAAAAAACGGCTCGAAAACATTGGCCATTACCTCTGCTTTAATTCCGTGTCCATTATCAACGATACTGACCTCGACGGCAGGCTGAGACTGATGGATCGTCATTTTAGCGTCGATTTGCAAGTGCCCCCCCTTGTCCATCGATTGAATGGCATTGCTTAAAAGATTCTGGAATACCTGGATCAGGCGCGTTCGATCTCCGAACACTTTCGGCAATTTTTCGTGTGACGGACAGAGGATTATGGATTTCTCGGTGATGTCGGGCAGCATCGATAGAATGGCGATCCTGATGACCTCGTCCAAATCGACCCAATCCATCACAAGGCTACGTGGTCGGGCGAATTCCAGCATGTCCGTCAGTATGTTTTCCATATAACCGATCTGTTCCAGTGCGATATTGCACCCTTCGGCCAGTTCCCCTCCCTCACGCGTGTGGTGGGTATGGAGGATTTTCAGGTTCATTTTCACCGAGGAAAGGGCATTGCGGACATCGTGAGCGATCATGGTGGCCATTCGCCCAAGTGCGGCCTGCTCTTCGTTTTTGGCAACGTCGCGCAAGGCGTCGAGCATGCGCATGATGGCACGAGCAAGTACCCCGAATTCGTCATCCCGGCCAACCGCGTCGGAACTGATATTACGCTCGCCGGTGGCGATGCGGTCAGCCACCTTGGTCAAGTCCTGGATTGGCCGGGTCAAGTAATTGGTGGCCAACGCCAACGCCAACGCCAGCAAGCCGCCCACAGCAAGTGCGGTTAACCCCAATTGGGTACGATAGGTTCGGATTTCCGCTTCGATATCGGAAAGCGAGGTAATGCCACCGACCAGGATAACGTGCGCCTTGGCTCCCAGCAACGGGTCGGACAGCAGCACACGCTCGACTGTAACGGACAACATGCGGTCGCTATCGTCGAAACGAATTTGCGGGTCACTTGCTTCCAACCAGCGTCGCCAATGCTCGTCAATGCCGAATGCCGCCGGCATCGCATTGCCGGATGCGTGTGCCCCTTCACCCTGCAGGACCGAAGGGCGATAAAGATAGCGCCCCTCGCGGTCGCA
>JAIWOG010000271.1 GCA_020217035.1 Magnetospirillum sp.
AGCGCCACCTTGAAGACGTTCACCAGCTTGAAGACCGAACTGGCCTGGTCGTCGAGGAACCCCACATGCATGGCGCGACCGGCACATTGGGCGACGCAGGCTGAAGCCACTCCCTTTTCGATCCGGGGATAGCAGCCGATGCACTTGTTGCCCTTGAAATCCTCGGCGTTGAAGAACGCCTTGCCATAGGGGCAGGCTTCGACACAGGCGCCGGTACCCTTGCACTTGTCGATATTGATGACGTTGATGCCATCCTGGACGCGACGGTAGACCGCGTCATTGGGGCACGCTTCGACGCACGCCGGATTGCTGCAATGGTTGCACATACGCGGCAGGAAGAAATAATGGTTGTTGGGATACACGCCGGCGCCTTGTTCCTCGTCCCAGTTGGGGGCGTTGCGGGGCGTCGGATTGGGACGGGCGCGTTCGTGCTTGCCTTCGAACAGCCGGCCTTCGTAGTCGAATTCGAAAGGAATGCCGTAATCCGCGGCGCTCGGGCGCTTGCCCTTTTGCAGGTCGCCCGCCTTGTAACCGCCGCCCTTGGCGGTCCAGTTGCGGGGATAGCCCTGGCCGGGGGCGGTTTCGACATTGCGCCAGTACATGAAAGCCTGGCCAGGATGGCCGGTCCACAATCGCTTGCAGGCCACGGTGCAGGTCTGGCAACCGATGCACTTGTTGAGGTCCACGACGAAGGCGATCTGCCGCGACGGAACCACCATCTGATTGGTCGTCATTATAAAAGCTCCCGTTCTTTGATCCACCGGTGCAGGGATTCAGCCCTGGCGGCGGCAATGGATGGACGAGGCGGCCGCTCGAGGCGGCCGCCAGTTCCGCTTCAAAGCGGCGTCTGCACCGCGCCGGTGTACTTGCGCATTTCCACGCGGGTGTCGCGTTGGCTGCCGGCGGGGCCGTAATAGTTGGGCCGGAACAGCAAGTGGCCGTAATTACCGACCAGATGAGTCGGCGTGATGCGAATGGGGCACACGCTTTGCGTGCTGCCTTCGATCAGATCCATGTAAAGTTCCGGCGTGTGGTACATGGAGATGCGGCCAGGCTGCTCGCCGGGCTTGATGCGGATGCGAACGATGACGCGGCCGTGGTCGTTGAAGATTTCGGCCCAATCATTGTCCTTGAGGCCGCGTGCTTCGGCTTCGGCCAGAGGCACCTCGGCGATGGGGCCGCCTCGCTGGAGGCGGAGCATC
This sequence comes from Magnetospirillum sp., assembly GCA_020217035.1. Taxonomy (GTDB): domain Bacteria; phylum Pseudomonadota; class Alphaproteobacteria; order Rhodospirillales; family Magnetospirillaceae; genus Magnetospirillum. The sequence goes on from JAIWOG010000271.1 coordinate 1,203, forward strand.
AGCGGATTGTCCTTGAAGGTCGAGTGCACCGAGTGGCGGCTGTGCGGAGTGTTGAAGCGCAGCGGATACTTGTCGGCTTCAACCGGCGGCTTGTAGACCGGTAGTTCCACACCCATGGAGAAGAAGACTTCATGGTCGATATAGAATTGCTGACGCCCCGTCAGCGTCGGCCAAGGCCGCTTGTTGACAGCGAAGAACTGGAACGGCGTGTAGGGCACCCCCTCCTTGAGCGGCGACGTCCAGTTGGATTTGTAGCGCCGCGGCTTTTCCCGCAGGTCGGCAAGCGTGATGCCCTTGCTCTGCGGCGCGGTATCCAAGATGAACTGGGCCGCCGCTTCATCGGTGTCGAACTTGCCATTGTCGGTGAACTGCGCCACCAGCGTCGAGAGGTCGCGGTTCCACTTGAACTGCTCGTCGTAGAATTTGGTAAAGCCCTTGGCGACCGCAGCTTCCTCCACCTTCTTCACCAGGGCGCGGAAGATCTGCCAGTCGGTCTTGGACTCGAACATCGGCGGAATGGCCGGTTCGGTCATGTTGATGAAGGTGTGTTCCTCGGTGACGTTCAGGTCGGTCTTTTCGTACCAATGGGCCGAAGGAAGGACGATGTCCGAATACAGCGCCTGGCTATCCATGCGGATGTTGGCGGTGACGATCAGGTCAAATTTCGGCCACAGATTGCGAAGAACGTATTTCTGGCCTTTGGCTTGATTGAGGAAGTTGCCGCGATAGCAGATGAAAACCTTGGGATCGCGCCCGTCCCGCGGATAAATGGGCATCTGCTTGGAGTTGATGGCCTGCTTCAGGTATTTGCCGGTATCCACGCCGACTTTTTCCATGCCGTCATAGGCTTCGGCGTGGACATAGGTCCAGATGGTGGTCTGGCAGAAGCGCTGCTTACCCGCTCCTTGTGGAAAGGACAGCGCGGCGACGCCGGGAACGAATACCGGCTTCCATTGGCCGATATAGTGGTTCACCCCGCCGCCTTGCTTGCCCTCGTTGGCCGTCAGTGACGACAGCAGGTGGAAGACGCGCATCAGCAGGTCGCTGAAGTACCAATGGCCGGTACCGCCGCCGGTGATGATCATGGCCGGCTTGGCCATGGCGTATTCACGCGCCAGTTGGGTGATCACCTTGGCATTGACGCCGGTGATGGCTGCCACCTTTTCAGGGGTGTAATCCGCCATGATGCGTTCGCGGTAGCTGTCGAAGACCGGGCGACATTCCACCATGGCGCCATCCAGCAGCTTTATCTTGAAGCGGCCTTCCAGCGCCGGGTCCAGTTCCCCCAGGTCCAAGGTGCCATCGGGGAAAGTCAAAGTGTTGCGAGCCAGGAACGGCGGCTGGACGCTTGGCTTCACCTCGGGTTCATCACCCCAGCTCCCGCGCATCAATACGGGCCGCATGGTCTTGACGTCCCAGGCATAGAAGCGATTGGGGGAACCGCCCTCGACCATGTCGGCCTCGCGCAGGAAGCGCTTGGTGTCGCTGCGCACCAACAACGGCAGGTCGGTTTGTTCCTTCAGATTATGGGTATCGTGCAGGCGCTCCTTGATGATCACGTGCGCCATGCCCAAGCCAAGCGCCACGTCGGTGCCGGGCTTGGGATGAACCCAGGTGTCCGCCTTGATGGTCGAAGAATTGTAATCGGGGGCGACGCTGACGATCTTGGTGCCGTTCAGTTGGGCTTCAGACAGGAAGTGAGCGTCGGGAATTCGGGTTTGCGCCGGATTGGCTCCCCACAACATGATGTAGCGGGCGTTGTACCAGTCAGCGGTTTCGCAGGTATCGCTCTGCACGCCGCAGGTCTGGGTCTGGCCGGGCGGGTGGTCCCCATACCAGTCAAAGAAAGTGTGCGCATGCGCACCGATCAGATGGGCAAATCGGTGGCCGGCCGAGAACGACACCGGCGCGACAGCCGGTACCGGCGAATAGACGCTGATGGCGTCGGGGCCATCGGTCTTGATGGTGTCGACGATCTTGTTGGCGATCATACCCAGCGCCTCGTCCCAGGTGGCGCGACGCCACTTGCCCTCGCCACGTTCGCCGACGCGAATCAGGGGGTACTTCAGGCGCGTGGGGCTGTAGACGTAATCCGTCGCACACTCACCTTTGTTGCAGCCGCGCGGATTATGCTCCGGCACGCCATTCAACATGGGGGCGTCCTTGGACTGCTCCTCGCGCAGAATTACGCCGTTTTTCTGATAGACGAAATGCGGGCAGGCGCCGGTGCAGTTGATGAGGTGCGCACCGCGCGTCTTCTTGTCCCAGCTCCACTGATCGCGATGGAATTGTTCCCAGCCGGTATACTCGTACGCCTTGCCGGGATCTGTCGCCGCCAGGGTTCGAAACGAAAACGTGCCGGCGAGGCCAACCCCTACGGAGGCGGCGCCTGCCGCCTTCAGGAAATTACGGCGGGATTGTTCTGCCATCTTACACTCCTTCTCTCTGCATCGCCCCCGTAACCGAGGGGTCGCGACGCGTGTCAACGCCACAAGAGAAGCGCAAAAGGCATGCCAACAGTTCATCAATAACTGAAAAGGCAAAAAACCTTAGGAAGAGTGCGGGTTCTGCTTATTTAGTCAGGTATTCCGTTCTGGCGGAAATCATCGACGTTTTATTAAACAATCCATTCTGCCTGAACAGAACGTTAAATGTGCAAGGCAACACTAAATGCGTATTGGAATTCGTCGAATTTCTGTGAGAACACCAACAGGGAACAGCGCCGCGCTGAGGATTCAACCACCGGTGACGCTCATGGTTCGCAATGGCAAAGCATGACTTCGCCCTGCCGAAAAAGCGTGGTGGGCCGGCTTCTGCGCGATACCGGCAAAGACCAGGCGATCCAGTTCGGCGTCGGTCGCGCCCTGGCGCAGCGGCGTACGCAAATCGTGGGAAAGTTCACGACCAAGGCAGGGATAGAGCATGCCGGTGCAAGACAGCCTGATGCGGTTGCATTCATGGCAAAACCCGTGGCCTTGCGGTGAGATGAAGGCGATGCGGCCGCCGGTCTCGGCCACGGCGAGATAAGTGGCCGGCCCCGTGGTGCGATAAGGAATTTCGATCAGCGACCAGCGCTTGTTCAGCGCCAAGCGCAACTCGGACACCGGCATGAAGGCGTCAGCATGGACGGTGGAATCCTGGCCCATGGGCATCATTTCGATAAAGCATAGGTCGAAACCCTGGCTACCGCACCATTTCACCAGTTGGTCCGCGCTTGCGCTGGTGACGTCACGCATGACGACGCAGTTGATGCGTAACCGCAATCCCGCCGCCCTTGCGGCCGCGATACCATCAAGCACCTGCGGCAAACTGCCGCCCCGGGTCAGCATGGCAAATCGCTCGGCGTCCAAGGTGTCGAGCGAGACGTTGACGCGCCTGATCCCCGCTTCGGCCAGATCCGCAGCCACTTTCGCGAGTTGAGTGCCGTTGGTCGTCAGCGTCACTTCGGTCAGCAGGCCCTCGTTTACCCATTGTCCCAAAACGCGGATAAGACGCATGGCATTGCGGCGCATGAGCGGCTCACCACCCGTGAGGCGAATTTTGCGCACGCCCAAGCGGAGGAAAACCCCGCACAAGCGCTCCATTTCCTCCAACGAGAGAACCTGCTCGCGCGGTTCGAAACACATGCGCTCGGCCATGCAATAGACACAGCGGAAATCGCAGCGGTCGGTCAGCGAAAGACGTAAGGTGTCGATAGGACGCTTGAACGAATCGATCAACATGATGCTGTTCCAGAACGGTTGCCGACAAGGTTGCAGCAAAAACCGGGCCGAAATCCCGATCACGCTTCCGCATCCATTCCTTCCGGCCATGTTGGCATGTCGGTCCGGGCGACACTCTGGAGAAACGAGAACCTGTGGTGAGTGGCCTGCTGCCGGTTTGGTGGACACCGAGTCAAGGTGTCTTCATCGCACTGGAGGCCGGTATGGAACGCCGGAGATTCCGCCGCGAATTCAAGATCAAGGAGGAAATAGTCTTCCAGTTCCTTGCGCCAGCGCCGCTCGATGGCCTTGGCCTTGTTGCTGGTGCCGCTGGACTTGCGGTAACGCTTGCCCCGGAAGGTGAACTCGATGAGCCAGTGGGGCGAGGTGTCGCGCTGGTAGATCATGCCCCGTGTCTCCTGACCGGGGCGATCTTGGAGGGGTACCCCCATAATCGCCCCCAGTGGTTGGTCAGGCTCTCGGAACAGGCTGTTTCAAAGGTGAGCGGGAAAGGGGCGCCAGAGGCTAACCCCTTGAAAAATCACTCCCACTCGATCGTCCCCGGCGGCTTGCTGGTCACGTCGTAGGTCACGCGGTTGATGCCCTTGACCTCGTTGATGATTCGGTTGGCGACGCGGCCGATGAAGGCCATGTCGAAATGGTAGAAATCGGCGGTCATGCCGTCGGTGCTGGTGACGGCGCGAAGGGCGCAGGCGTAGTCGTAAGAGCGGGAATCGCCCATGACGCCGACGGTGCGCACTGGCAGCAGCACGGTGAAGGCTTGCCAGATGGCGTCATACAGGCCGGCATTGCGGATTTCTTCCAGGTAGATGGCGTCGGCCTTCTTCAGGATGTCCAGCTTCTCACGGGTGATTTCCTGGCCGGGAATGCGGATGGCCAGGCCGGGGCCGGGGAAGGGGTGGCGGCCGACCATTTCGTCGGGCAGGCCCAGTTCTCGACCCAAGGCGCGGACTTCGTCCTTGAACAGCTCGCGCAGCGGCTCCACCAGCTTCATGTTCATGCGTTCGGGCAGGCCGCCGACATTGTGGTGGCTTTTGATGGTGACGGAAGGTCCGCCGATGAAGCTGACCGATTCGATGACGTCGGGGTACAGCGTGCCCTGGGCCAGGAAGTCGGCGCCACCCACCTTCTTGGCTTCTTCCTCGAACACGTCGATGAACAGGGCGCCGATGGTCTTGCGCTTTTGTTCCGGGTCGGTCATGCCGGCCAACTTGCCCAGGAACAGGTCCGAGGCGTCGCAATGCACCAGGTTGATGTTGAAGCGGTCGCGGAAGACGCTGACCACCTGTTCGCTTTCACCCAGGCGCATCAGGCCGTGATCCACATACACGCAGGTCAGCTGGTCGCCGATGGCTTCGTGGATCAGGGCGGCGACCACCGAGGAATCGACGCCGCCCGACAGGCCGCAGATCACCCTTCCCTTGCCCACCTGGGCGCGGATCTTGGCGATGGCCTGTTCCTTGAAGGCGGCCATGGTCCAGTCGCCCTTGCAGCCGGCGACGCCGTGGGTGAAGTTCTTCAGCAACTGGGCGCCGTGGGGCGTGTGCACCACTTCCGGGTGGAATTGGACGGCATAGAAGCGGCGCTCGTCGTTGGCGATGGCGGCGAACGGCGCCCCTTCCGAAGTGCCGACGACGCGGAAGCCGTCGGGCAGCTTGGTGACGCGGTCGCCGTGGCTCATCCACACCTGTTCCTTGGCACCCTTGGCCCACACCCCGGTGAACAGGGCGCAATCGTCGATGACATCCACATAGGCGCGGCCGAATTCGCGATGGTCGCCCGGTTCCACCTTGCCGCCCAATTGTTCGCACATGGTCTGCTGGCCATAGCAGATGCCCAGGACCGGAACACCCAGGTCGAACACCGCCTCGGGGGCGCGGGGGCTGCCGAAATCCGCCACCGAGCTGGGGCCGCCCGACAGGATCACCGCCTTGGGGGCGTATTGCGCCAGGGATTCGGCGGTCACCCGGTTGAACGGGTGGATTTCGCAATAGACACCGCTTTCGCGCACGCGACGCGCGATCAGCTGGGTGACTTGGCTGCCGAAATCAAGGATCAGGACGCGGTCGGACATTTGGGCCTCGGGGGGTGGTGTCGAGGGCCGCACTCTAGACTCAAGGGCCCCTGTGAAACAACCCCCACTCCATCAAAGCCCGCCGGCGTGACAGGCGCCCCGGCGCGTCAACAAGAAAAGCCCGCGGCCATGGGCCGCGGGCTTTTCGAAACGGAAACCGGCCCCGCCTGGTGTGGGGGGGAGCGGAGCCGGTCCCTGGGATCATCCGCGGGTGCGGACGATCACCTTGTCCATCCAGGTCGCCAGCAGCGCGAAGGCGGCGACCATGCACAGCCCCAGCGGCACCAGAACCCACAAATCGGCGACGCTGAAGCTGGTCGCCTGCCCCTTGATCACCAAGGCGTTGATCATCACCCAAACCAGGACCGGGGCAGCCATGGCCAAAACCAGCAAATAGGGCAGCAGACGCAAAGCGGGCTCCATCAATTCTATAAGGGTTCTAAGAATCGTTGGCGGCACTTATACGCACCTCCCGGCCCAAGTCAAGCGGAGGAAGGCCCTACTTTCCTTGTTTCTCAGGCGGGTTGCGCCCGACCCAGATAGGTCGTGCACACCACCCGCAACAGCGAGGCGAAGTTGCCCACCTCGCCGCGCCGTTCCACCACCTCGTCGTGCAACTGGGTCAGGAACTGCGCCAGCGACAGGCCGCTGTCGGCGGCGATGTCCTCGAGGATTTGCCAGAACCGGCGTTCCACCTTCAGGCTGGTGACCACGCCGCCGATGCGCACCGAGCGGGCCACGCTTTCGTACAGCGCCGGGTCGGTGCTGGCATAGATGTCGCACATGGCGGTCTCCGCGTGGCATTGGGCGTCGGAGGCGCATCATAGCTTATCCGTGGCTGATTTTGGTGCCTAAAACCGCCAGGAACTGGGCCATCCAAGCCGGATGGGCGGGCCAGGCGGGGGCGGTGACCAGATGGCCGTCGGTGACGGCGCCGTCGATGGCGATGTCGGCATATTCGCCGCCGGCCATGGCCACTTCCGGCGAACAGGCGGGATAGGCGGAAACCTTGCGTCCCTTGACCACGCCGGCGGCGGCCAGCAACTGGGCGCCGTGACAGATGGCGGCGATGGTTTTTTGGGCGGCGTCGAAGGCGCGGACCAGGTCCAGCACCGACTTGTCCAGGCGCAGATATTCCGGGGCGCGGCCGCCGGGAATCACCAAGGCGTCATAGGCGTGGGCGCTGATCGTGGCATAATCGGCGTTCAGGGTGAAATTGTGTCCGCGCTTTTCGCTGTAGGTCTGGTCCCCTTCGAAATCGTGGATGGCGGTGCGCACCTGCTCGCCCGCCTTCTTGCCCGGGCAGACGGCGTCGACCTGGTGGCCGACGGCCAGCAGGATTTGGAACGGCACCATGGTCTCGTAATCCTCGGCATAGTCGCCGACCAGCATCAGAATGTTCTTGGCGGCCATTTGCGGCTCCTCCCCGTGATTTGTTGTGGTTGCATTATGCGGCCTGGCGACACGTCGCGGGTAACAGCCCGGTACTACGCTTGTCCGTTGTCAAGGCGGCCACGCCCCCGACGCGCCAAGCTGGCCGTCCGACATGCAGGACAAGAGGTGGGCTCATGGGCCGTGGGGTTTGGGTGGTGGTGGCGCTGGGGCTGATGCTGTCGGCTTGTTACCAGGTGGCGCCGAGTGTGGTGGAAAAGGGAATCGCCGTGCCGGGATGGAAGGACGGCGTCTACGGCCGCGACGACGGAACGCAAGTGGACATCCGCTGGGATGGCGACCAAGGCGCCTATGTGGTGGGGGCTGGCGGCGTGGTGCGGTTGGCGCCGCTGTCCGGCGACGTGTATTTGGCCGATTACCAGGCCGAGCGGCGCATCGTCATGCTGGCGCGGCTGGAATCCGATGGCGACGTGGTGTTCCTGACCCCGTCCAGCCAACGCGAAACACAAGTGGCTCGCTCCCAAGGGGTGAGCCTGCGGCCGGGGCCGATCCCCCGTCTGGATGGTTCGGCATCGGCCATCCGCGCCTATTTCGCCGCGCTGGCGACGGAAAGGGGTGACTTGGTGGAAGCCGGGCGATTGCGCTGGCTGCATTCGTGACTTGATCGCGGGGCGCCGCTGACCCATACAAGGGGGGAATCCGCCAGCAGGAGCCTTTTCGGTGGCCGTCACCCCTCACAATCCCGCCGCAGCCTTGGGCGAGGCAGGCATGGTCTACGCCTTCGCCGTCTCGGACGGCAAGGCTCGGGCGCATCGGCCGCTGGCGGGCGAGGCCGCCGAATTCGACTTTGCCTGGATCCACGTCAATTTCGCCACCGAGCCGGGGCGCCAGTGGTTGCTGCGCCATTCCGGCCTGCCGCCACAACTGGCGTCCATGATGCTGGACAAGAACGAGGATGCCGGCGCCCAGGTGTTCGGCAGCGGCTGCCTGATCGTGCTGGAAGACCGCCAGCGCGATTTCGACGCCGATGGCGGCGAGATGGCGGAAATTCATGTCTGGCTGGAACCCAACCGGTTGATCACCGGGCGCTGGAAGCCCTTGGCCGCCACCGACCGCCTGCGTTTCCGCCTGCAGGTGGGGGACGCGCCGCCCACCGCCTCGGCCCTGTTCTTCGACCTGCTGGAAGAAATCGTCGCCGACCTGGAAAATTTCGGCCGCAAGGTGCGGCGCCGCTTCGACACCTTGGAAGACATGGTGCTGGACGACGCGGTGGAGGGCATCGCCGGCGAACTGGGCGCCATCCGTCGCGAGGCCATCAAGCTCAGGCGTCGCGCCATGCCGCTCAGGCAATTGTTCGCCCGTTTGCAGAACACCCTGCCGGCCTGGGTCAAGGACGAGGAAGGCGAGCGCTTCGACCCGTTGCTGGCGCGGGTCGAACGGGCCATCGGCGACCTTCAGGAATGCGTCGAGCAATCGCGCCTGCTGCATGACGAATTCGCCGCCCGTTCGGCGGAACGGTCCGGGCGCAACCTTTACATCCTGTCGGTGCTGTCGGCGGTGATGCTGCCCCTGAACCTGGTCACCGGCCTGTTCGGCATGAACGTCGCCGGCTTGCCTGGCCTGGACGACCGCGCGGCATTCTGGTGGATACTGGCCGGCATGGTCGCCTTCACCATCGTGGTGATGGTGTGGTTCAAGCGCAAACGCTGGTTCTGATATAGGGCATTTTCACGCGAAGCGTGGATATGCGATCAGCCCAGGCGGCGATTGAGCAGCCCGGTACGGGCCATTGTCAGAGCCTAGTCTTGTTTCCGCTTTAGCTGAAACAAGACTAGATGAAGCGCTTTTCCGCAGGGTCGGCGAAGCGTTCGCGCAGGTAACGGAACACCGCCTGGACGCGGGCGGCGCCGTTGGTTTCGCTGTGCGACACCAGCCATAGCGGCATGGCCACCGTCATGTTCAGGTCCAATTCCCGCAGATTGTCCATGGACCGGGCGTAATAGACCGGCAGGAAGGCGACGCCCAGGCCGGCGCGGGCGGCTTCCAGGTAGACGCGGGCTGAATCGGTGGCGAAGACGACGCGGGGATGGTCGGCGGTCAGCCGTCGCCAGGTGTCGAAACCGGGAAGCGCTGCGTATCCCCAATGGTCCAGCAGGTCGTGGTCGGCCAAGTCGTCCAGGTTCTGGGGGGTACCGGCGCGATCCAGGTATTCCAGGGACGCGAAAGGATGGACACGGAAGGTGCCGACCTTGACCCCCACCGCCCGCGGGTCAGACGGGACGGCCAATTGCAGGGCCATGTCGGCCTGGCGGGTGCGCAGGTCGACCACCTGGTTGCCGACTTTGATGCGCAGGGTGATGCGCGGATAGCGCAAGCGGAATTCGGCCAGCCACTGGGTCAGGGCGAACGAGGCCAGACCTTCGGGGGCGGCGATGGTGACCTCGCCCGCCAGTTCGCGGTCGTGGCCGGCCAGGTCGCGTTCGATGTTGCCGGCGGCTTCCTCCATGGCTTCGGCCATGGCCAGCAGGTTCTGGCCGGCCGGAGTCACCCGCATGGCGCGGCCGACCCGGTCGAACAACTTGACTCCCAATCCGGCTTCCAGCCGATCGATGCGCCGCCCGACCGTGGTCTGATTGGTGCGCAGATCGTCGGCGGCGCGCATGAACGAGCCGGCGCGGGCGGCGGCCAGGAAGAAACGCAAATCGTCCCAATCGTCGATGCGGTGCTGACTCATGCGAAAATGCAGTTCATGTTGGCGATATTTGGCATTTTCGCGATCGTGCCACAGGGTGCACCATCAGCTCAAGCCGCATGATCGTGCGGCGCCAAGGATCGGAGAACGACAATGCTTGAGCTCAACCATCACACCCACGCCGCCCTTCGTCTGCGTCGCTGGGCCCGCCAGGGCACTTGGCGTCGCATGGTCCAGGCCAGCATTGCCCACCGGGCGCGGCCCGCCATTCACATTCCCCTGCTGGCCCGCATCGAGCATCAGCTCCAGTGCTTGTCCAGGGCGATGATGCACAGCAATCCCAGCAGGTAAGGGATCGACCAGGCGAAGTTCCAGCCGGCCCAGCGCCGGCTGGGACGGGCCACCAGCTTCAGGTTCAATCCCAGCAGGACGCAGCCCAGGGCAGCGGCGCCCCAGCCGTAAAGCGGCCCCAGCAACCCCAGGAACCACGGCAGCAGCGACGAGCCCACCAGGGCGACGGAATTGGCCAATATCCAAAGCGACGTGCGCTTTTCCCCCACCACCACCGGCAGCATGGGAATGCCCGCCGCCCGGTAGTCGTCGGCCAGCAGGATGGCCAATGCCCAGAAATGGCTGGGCGTCCACAGGAACAAGGTGATCGCCAAAAGCGCCGGCAGCAGCCATTGCGTCGGCTCGCCCAAGGCGGCGCCGGCCAGCAGGGCGAAAGAGCCGGCGGCGCCGCCGAAGACGATGTTCCACCAGGTGCGCCGCTTCAGCCACACGGTGTAGACGATGGCGTAGACGAAAATCCCCAGGAACAGATGGGCGGCGACCACCCAGTTCAAGGTCATCACCGCCAAGGAAAGCGCCGTGATGGTCAAGCCCCCCGACAGCATCAGCGCGTCGGTTGGCGTGATGCTGCCGACCACCAGAGGTCGGTTGCGGGTGCGTTTCATCACCGCGTCGATGTCGCGGTCATAAAGGTGGTTGAACACCGCCGATCCTCCCGACCCCAGCAGCATGGCCAGCACCAGCATGCCCAGCGACAGCGGGTCGACGCGCTCGACCATGGCGGCGTATCCGGCGGCGGCGGTGGCGGCGATGGTGACGCCGATGCGCAGCTTCAGCAGTTCCAAGGTGGCTTTCATGCGCATGGCGGACCTCGTCTAGGTGTAGAGGTGATAAAGCATGACGTAGACGACCAGGCCCGAGGTCGAAACGAACACCCAGACCGGCCAGGTCCAGCGGGCCAGGCGGGAATGGGCGTCGTAACGGCCGCGAAGCGCACGAGCCAGGGTGACCAGGATCATCGGGGTGGCCAAGGCGGCCAACAGCACATGGGCGATCAGCAGCCCGTAATAGACCGGACGCACCCAGCCGGTGCCACGGAATTGGAAGATGGGGGCGGCGAAGTGGTAGACCACGTAAACGCCCAGGAACAAGGCGCTGGCCACCACGGCGGCCAGCATGGCGGCGCGATGCAGGTCGCGGCGTCCGCTGCGGATGAAGCCGAAACCGGCCAGCGCCGCCGCCAGGGCCACGCCGTTCAGGCTGGCGGTCACATGGGGCAGGGTGGCGGCCGCGTCCATGTCACGACCCCATCATCGACCCGAATCGTAGCAAGGTGGCGGTGTAAAGGCCGATGGCCAACAGGGCGAGCAACAGAACACTCAGCCGTTTGGCGCGGCGCGGCGTAATATCCATGGCACGTTCCCCTTTATGGTTAAAGGGACACGTGGGGATGGTGGCGGGCGGTTAAAAGGGGGCGACGTCATCGCCCGCCGTCTGAGGGGCTAAAAGATCAAGCCATCATCCGCCACCAGCGCCGCGCTTCGGCGACGCTCCAGTCGGGACCGTGGCCGGAATAGAGGCGGGCCTCGTCGGACAGCTTGGACAGCAGCCGGGTGATGGACTCCCACAACTTGGCTTCCGACCCGCCGGGCAGGTCGGTGCGGCCGACGCCCTGGCGGAACAAGGTGTCGCCGGTGACGACGAAGCCGCCGAAATCATAGCAGACGCCGCCAGGGGTGTGGCCGGGGGTGAAGATGGTCTTGACCACCGCGCCGCCCAGGGTGAAGTCGGGTTCATCCTCGAACAGATGCAATCGGGTGGGGCCGTCCTGGCCTTCGCCGGTGAAGGCGCGGTTCAGGTCGCTGGCCCGTTCGATCACCGGCTTTTCCTCGGCATGGGCGATGGTGCGCAGACCCAGGGCCTGTTCCACGGCGCGGGCGGCGCCGATATGGTCGGGGTGACCGTGGGTCAGCCAGATGTCGACGGCCTTGGCGCCCAGCTTCTGCTGTTGGGCATTCACCTCGGCGATGATCTGTTCGGCGTCGCCGCCGGGATCGATGATGGCGATCTCGCCGCTGGGGATGTGACGGACGATGTAGCAGTTCTGATACCAAGGCGGCGACGACACCGCGATGGTCAGGGAAAAGTCGCCATAATCACCAGCGGCATGGATGGTCATCGTTCGCGCCCGCAGCAATGAATGCCAAAGATAATCCCGTATACGGGATATTTTCGACAATTTCCAGACGCGCCTCTTTACCCGATGCTAACCCGAACCCATGACTATGGAATAGGCTGTATTCTTGCTGATGAATCGAGTTTCCCATGGCCGACGACGCTTCCGACATGCCTTTCCCGACGTTGCGGGACGATTATGTCCAGGTGCCGGGCGAGGACGAAAACGTCACGGCGCAAACGGCGTCGCCGGCCTATCGGCTGGCCTTCGCCGACGACGACTTCCTGCTGCGGCCGGATTTGCGGGCGGTTCGCCTGCAACTAGAATTGTTGAAGCCGGAATTGCTGCAGCAGGAACAAGGCATCCGTTCGACCATCGCCATGTTCGGCTCGGCCCGCATCCCGGATCCGGAAACGGCGCGGGCCAACGTGGAACAAGCCGAACAGGCGGCGCGCAGCCACCCCCGCGACAAGCGCGTCGCCCACCAGTTGACGGTGGCGCGGCGCATGCTGGCCAACAGCCATTACTACGAGGAAGCCCGCCGCCTGGCCGGCATCGTCACCAGCACCTGCGTGGGCGAGAACGTTTGCGACTTCGTGGTCAAGACCGGCGGCGGGCCCGGCATCATGGAAGCGGCCAACCGTGGCGCCTTCGAAATCGGCGGCAAGTCCATCGGCCTCAACATCGTCTTGCCGCACGAGCAATCGCCCAATCCCTACATCACCCCGGAACTGTGCTTCCGCTTCCATTACTTCGCCATCCGCAAGATGCATTTCATGATCCGGGTCAAGGCGCTGGTGGTGTTCCCCGGCGGCTTCGGCACCATGGACGAATTGTTCGAGGCGCTGACCCTGATCCAGACCGGCAAGATCGAACCCATTCCGGTGATCATGTTCGGGCGCGAATACTGGGAACGGGTGGTCAATTTCGACGCCATGGCCATGGAAGGCATGATCGGCCCCGACGACAAGGACTTGCTGACTTTCGTCGAAACCGCCGAGGAAGCCTGGAACCACATCGCCGATTTCTATCGTTTGCCACGCTGACATCGGGTCATCGCCTGATCCCGCTCCCCCAAGGATAGGGTATCATGCCACCCAGAACCCACCCCGGGGGGGGATGGGGGAAAGACGCCTCCGGCGCGTTGCATCCCTGGTATTCATTCGGGACGATGCAGCCATGCCGAGAGGCGTCGTCGTTTTCCGGCCACCCCGGCGTATGATGATGGGGAACGGTGAGGGAGGCGACCATGTCCCACAACATCCTGTCCGTCATTGCCGCCATGGCCGAGGTGGCGACCGTCACTCATGACGAGCCCTCGACCCGGCATCCGAAGAAACCCGTCATCACCATTTCCCGAGATTACGGCTCGGGCGGCGACATCATCGCCCATCGCTTGGCCCAACGCATGGACATCCCGCTTTATGACGAGGTGGTGCTGAAGGAAATCGCCACCCGCCTGCAAGACGACCCGGCCATCGTTCGCATGCTGGACGAAGGCTTCGGTCGCGCCAAGGACATGTGGCTGTATCGCCTGTTCTCGGGTCGCGACGTCGGTCCCGACGTCTATCGCGACACGCTGATGAAGGTGGTGATGAGCCTGGGCCGCATGGGCGGCGTCATCGTCGGGCGCGGTGCCCATGTCATCCTGCGCGAAGCCTGTGCGCTTCGGGTCCGCATCACCGGCACGCCGGAAGTTTGCGCCAAGCGCATGTCCCAATCGGGACACGGCACCTATGACGAGCAGATGGCCAAGGCGCTGGAACTGAACCACATTCGCGGCAAGTTCGTTTGGGAAGCTTTCCATTCCCGCTTGTCCGACGCCAGCCAGTTCGACATCAACATCAACACCGACCGCATGGCCGATTTCGAAGACGCGGTCGTCATGTTGGAAGGCATGGCCAGGGCCATCCACGCCGGGCGGGTGCTGGCCCTGTAGAGATGGGAAAGGCCGGATCAGCCGATCCGGAAGCTTTTTCGCCTTGGGCCGGATCAGCCGATCCGGAGACTTTTTCGCCTTGGGCCGGATCAGCCGATCCGGCCCAGCGCCCCACCGCCACCCGGCGGTCCGCCCAGTGGTGGCGGGGCGCCGGCATTGGCGGTTTGTTTCATCAGCTTTTCCACTTCTTCCAGCATCTTGCCGGCCACCTCGACGATGGGGGCGAAGCCGCGCGGGTCGGCGATCTTTTGCAACAGGGCCTTGCCATGGGCCTGGATCACCAGGGCCTCTTCCTTGCGGTCGGGCAGCATGGGCTGGGTCTGCTTGCGCAGTCGGGCGGGGAAACGGCGCAGCAGCCCCATGCGGCGGTTGGACAGCACCTTGAAGTTCATCACCTCGGCCAGCAATTCCGGGTAATCGGCGGGCGACAGCGCCTCGAACAGGTATTCGATCAACTCGATCTCGCTGAACTCCAGGATCAGGAAGACACGCTGGGTTTTCTGCCAATCGACGATGAATTGGCCCACCGCCGCCAAACGATCGGCCAGTTCCGGGGCGAAAACCTTGTTGTCCAGCATCTTCCATGCCTTGGTCGAGGCCATGGGCAGCTTGTCCGGCAAGCCGAAATTGCGGCTGATCTGTTGGGCCACCGCCAAAAGCGCACGGCTGTCGCTGCCGTGGGTGTTCTTGCCCCAACAGGCGTAAACCAGATCCAGGGCGTCGAAGTCCGAGACGGGCGGCACGTCGTCCAGCAACTTGGCTAGGGCGTCGTGGTTTTCCGGCAGTTCGGCGCTGCCACGTCGCCCGGTGTCGATGGAACTGCGCTGGGCGTGGGCGGCAATGATGGCCTCGACCCGCTGCACCAACGGATTGGCCGTTTGGGGCGATGGGTCTGGGGCTTGGTCTTCCGGCGCGGCGGAGGTGGGCTTATCGTCCGGTGGCGCCATCTCCGCCGATTGAACGGGGCTGTCCGTCGCCGCTGCCGGCACTTCGGCCTCTGTCGGCGATTCGGCCGGCGTTTCGTCCACCGGCGGTGGGGTGACGGCGGCGGGTCGTCGCGGCTTGCCCTTGACCTTCATCGTGACCGCCGGCTTGGCGGCGGCCT
>JAIWOG010000272.1 GCA_020217035.1 Magnetospirillum sp.
GCCTCGGCGGTGGCCGGCGGGGCGCTGGCCGGCGGGGCGCTTGCTGGTGGGGCGCTGGCTGGTGGGGCGCTGGCCGGAGACTGGCCGCCGCGCAAGGCGCGGGCCTCGACCAGACAATGGCTCCAGCGCGACAGAATGGCGGCCAGGCGGCGGCGGTCGATGGGTTTGGCCAGGAAGTCGTCCATGCCGGCCGCCAGGCAAGCCTGGCGGTCGCTTTCCATGGCGTTGGCGGTCATGGCGATGATGGCGACTTGCGCCTTCGGCCCCGCCAGTTCCCGAATGGCGCGGGTGGCCGCCAGGCCGTCGACCACCGGCATCTGCATGTCCATCAAGATCAGGTCGTAATCGCCGTGGCGCACCAGTTCCAACGCTTCTGCGCCATTGTCGGCGACATCGGCGCGGTGCCCCAGCTTGGCCAGCAACCCCACCGCCACCTGCTGGTTGACGGAATTGTCCTCGGCCACCAGCACCCGCAGCGGCGGACCTTGCCGAGGCTCGTCCTCGACCGCCACCAAGGCGGGCTCGGCCGCGCCGTCGCCCCGCCCCAGCAAGGATTTCAGCACCGCCAGCAGCGAGCTTTGCCGGGCGGGTTTCATCATCACCGCGTCGATCCCCAAACCCCGCGCCACAGCTTCGACATCCGCCGAATGGGCCGACGACGCCAGCAGGATGGGCAGGGCGGCGAAGCCGGGATCGGCCCGCAACAGCGCCGCCATGTCCAGCCCGGTGACCCCCGGCATCAAATGGTCCAGCACCAGAAGCTGGAACGGAGGACGGGCGGCCTTCAACGCCGCGAACCCCGCCTCGGCGTCGGCGGCGCACTCGACGTCGGCGCCCCAGACCTGGAACTGGCGCTGGAAAATCTCGGCGTTGACCGGATTGTCGTCGACCACCAGGATCCGCGCCCCCTGCAACGGCCGCAGGGATCCCATGGGGGCGGCGGGCAAGGCGGAACGGATCATCGGCACCCGGAACCAGAACGTGCTGCCCTGCCCCTCGGTGCTGTCGAAGCCGATCCCGCCCCCCATCAGGGTGACGATGCGTTTGCAGATGGCCAAGCCCAGCCCCGAACCGCCGAACCGCCGGGCGGTCGAGGATTCGGCCTGGACGAAGGTGCCGAACAGCTTGGCCTGGGCGGCTTTGGGAATGCCGATACCGGTGTCCGAGACGTTGATCCGCAGCCAAGCCTTGTCGCCATCGTCGTCCTCGACCGCCACCTCGATGGCGATGCCGCCCTTTTCGGTGAACTTGACGGCGTTGCCGGCCAGGTTCAGCAGGACTTGGCGGATGCGACCGGCGTCGGCCTTGAACACCCCTTCCGCCTCGGGGGGGATGAAGCACGACAAATCCACGTCCTTGTCGCGCAAGCGCGGCCCCAGGATGTCGATCACGCCTTCGACCAAGGGGGCGATCTCGAACGAACTTTCCTCGAATTCCAGCCGTCCGGCCTCCATCTTCGAGAAGTCCAAGATGTCGTTGATGACGGTCAGCAGACTTTCCGCCGACGCCCTGACGGTGTTGGCGAAATGGCGCTGGTCGGTGGAAAGATTGGTGTCCAGCAACAGCGAGGTCATGCCGATGATGCCGTTCATCGGCGTCCTGATCTCGTGGCTCATGGTGGCCAGGAACTCTGACTTGGCTTGGTTGGCGGCCTCGGCGGCGGTCTTGGCGCCCTCCAGGTCCTCCACCATGCGGCTTAACAGCCTGGATCCGGACAGGATCTGCCGCGCCACCAACACCCCCAAGGCCAGCACCGCCAGAACGGTGGAGACCGCCAACGCCCCGCCCATGATCACGTAATCACGTTTGCGGGTGGCGATCTGCTGCTCCAAATCCTTCCGCCTTTGGTCGGCACGCAGGAACAGGCGGCCGCTTTGCTTGCGCAGCAGGACGGTCAGCGCGGAAAACTCGCTCAGTTGGGATTGCAGTTCCTCGTGGCGGTGAACGTCTTCCGCCTCGCCCTGGCCGCTCATGTGAAGCCGCACCAGGGCGTTCAGTTTGTTGATGCGCAGATCAAGGTCGAACAGCCGCGCCCGCATGGCGGCGATGT
The DNA here is from genome assembly GCA_020217035.1 of Magnetospirillum sp. Lineage (GTDB taxonomy): Bacteria > Pseudomonadota > Alphaproteobacteria > Rhodospirillales > Magnetospirillaceae > Magnetospirillum. The sequence continues at coordinate 2,051 of JAIWOG010000272.1, forward strand.
CGGGGCGAAAATCGTGGTCGGCGCCGCCGGGGGTGAAGGCGTGGGTGCGGGAAAACTCGGCTTGCCCGCCCAAGCCCAGCACCATCACCTCCTGGACGACGCCGCCGGATTCCAAAACCTCCAATCCGTGGCCCAGGTCCAGGACATGGGCCTTGGCCTCGTCCCGCATGCGTTCCAGCCCCATCTGGCTTTGCGCCGCCGCCATGCGGTAGACGGCTGCCTCCATGCCGGCGACGTCCTGCAACAGCACGCCGACGATGTCGAGTCGCGCGGTTTCGTTGTCGGTGGAGCGTTCGGCTTCATCGATCAGATGGGCGAACAACAGGTAAAGCCCGACCAGCGCCAGGAAACCCAGCAGGAACGACGCCAGCAACAGGCCCATGCGGGCCAGGGGTTGCAGCCCCCGGGGACGGTGACCGGAATCTACTTGCAAATGCTGACCCCCGACCGGGGATCGGTGTGGCAGAACAGCTTGTCCTTGCCGACCTTGCCGATGGTGTTGCCCTTGCCGTCGTTGTGCAGGATCACCTTGTCCTTGCCCATCTTGCCCACCATCCCGGTAGGGGTCTGCTTCAGCACCGAGGTTTCGGCCCCGTCCTTGATGACGGTGGTGCCCGATCCCGGCGGCGAGACCACGACCAAAGGTTTGTCGTCGGCCAGGGCGGCAACCGGAAGCAGCAGAACAACGGCGAGCAAGGCCAGCGAACGCATGTCGCGAACTCCCTAACAAGGTGTCGGCCATTCAAGCATTGGCGGCGTGAAAAGTCCATGCGGACGCTCTTTGTTCCGCCTATACTCCGCCCATGTCCGCGCCACCCGCCCCCTCCCGCATCCTGCTGCCCCACGCCCCCGCCTTGGTGGTGGCGTTGCGCGGCGCCGTGCTGCTGGACACCGACGGCGAGTTCCATCACCTGGACCTGCCCGAGGCCGCCCGCCGCGCCAAGGCCGAATGCCCGCTGGTCTGCCATGCGCCAGCCACCGCCGCCCGCCTGGGGTTGGACGACTTCGCCAGCCTGGATTTGCTGGAACTGTTCGCCTTCGTCCGCCCCGCCCGCTTCTGCCTGCCCACCGTGCGCGGCTTGGCCGAGGCTTTGGGGCTGGTCCGCCCCGCCGACCTGGAAGACCAGGCGGAAGCCCTGATCCGTTGCACCCGGGCGCTGTTGCAGGAACTGGCGGAACGCACCCAAGCTGACACCGCCGCCCGCGCTTCCGACACCAGATCCGCGGCCTGGGCCATGGCGCGGGCCGGCTGGGGCTGGGGCAACGCCGTGCTGGCCGCCTTGGGAGTGACCGGCGACAACGCCCGCGGTTCGGGGCTGCGGGTCTGGGAGCGCCTGCCCGAATGGTCGGAACACTCGCCCGAACCGCCCAGCGGCAGCCTTCCCGTGGACCCCGCCGAGGCCCGCCAACGCCTGGACCGCCTGCTGGGCAGCGATTCAGAACAACGCCCGGCCCAGGCCGATTACGCGTCGGCCGCCGCCGCCGCCTTCCAGCCGCGCCAGATGGAGGGCGAACCGCATCTGGTGCTGGCCGAGGCCGGCACCGGCACCGGCAAGACCTTGGGCTACATCGCCCCGGCATCCGTCTGGGCGGAAAAGAACGGGGCGCCGGTCTGGCTGTCCACCTATACCCGCAACCTTCAGCGCCAGTTGGACACCGAACTGGACCGGCTTTACCCCGATCCCGGCACCAAATCGCGCAAGGTGGTGGTGCGCAAGGGGCGCGAGAATTACCTGTGCCTGCTGAACCTGGAAGAACAGGTGTCGCGCAACCGGGTGCAAGAGGCGGTGGCGTCCGGCCTGATGGCCCGGTGGGCGCTGGCGACGCGCGACGGCGACATGGTGGGCGGCGACTTCCCCGCCTGGCTGGGCGACCTGCTGGGCCGCGCCCGCACCCTGGGACTGGCCGACCGCCGGGGCGAGTGCATCTTTTCCGCCTGCCCGCATTATTCCAAATGCTTCATCGAACGCGCGGTACGCAAGGCACGCCGCGCCGACATCGTCATCGCCAACCACGCTTTGGTGATGGTGCAAGCCGCCATGGGCGGGCTGGATGACGGCGCCACCCCCACCCGCTATGTGTTCGACGAGGGCCATCACGTCTTCGACGCCGCCGATGGCGCCTTTTCCGCCCATCTGTCGGGACTGGAAGGTATCGAGGTGCGGCGCTGGCTGCTGGGGGCCGAGGAACAGGGCACAAGATCCCGCGCCCGCGGCCTGAAGCGCCGGGCCGAGGACCTGTTGGGACTGGCGGCCGAGGCACCGGCCGCCCTGGATGCCGCCTTGGCCGGCGCCCACGCCCTGCCGGCCACCGGCTGGCAGAACCGCTTGGCCGACGGTGCGCCCTTGAACGCCGCCGAGCGCTTCCTGGCCCTGGTGCGCCAACAGGTTTATGCCCGCACCCAAGGCGCCGATTCGCCCTATAGCCTGGAAACCGAATGCCAGCCGCCGGTGGACGGCCTGCTGGAAGCCGCCGGCGAACTGGCCCACGCCCTGGGCAAGCTGGGCGCCCCCTTGCAGACCCTGGCCCGGGTGCTGGCGCAAGCGCTCGATGACGAATCAGCCGAGTTGGAAACCGCCACGCGGTCGCGCATCGAGGGATTGGTGCGCTCCATCGAACGCCGGGCGCTTTTGCCCATCGCCGGCTGGAAAAGCATGCTGGAGGAGTTGATCGAAAGCGCCCCCAAACCCTTACGCCCGGAAAGCGGGGCTGGCGGGGCGGCCGCTTTCGGGGCGGACAAATACGTCGATTGGTTTTCCGTCGAACGCATCGAGGGCCGGGATTTCGACGTCGGCATGCACCGCCACTGGATCGACCCCACCCTGCCCTTCGCCAAAACCGTGGCCGAGCCGGCCCATGGTTTGCTGATCACCTCGGCCACCCTGCGCGACGGCGAGTCCGACATGGGCTGGTCCGCCGCCGAACGGCGCAGCGGCGCCGTGCATTTGCCCACCCCACCCATCCGCGCCGCCATGGCCTCGCCCTTCGACTATCCGGCGCAAACCAGGGTTCTGGTGGTGTCCGACGTGCGCAAGGACGATCTGAATCAGGTGGCGGCGGCGTACCGCGAATTGTTCCTGGCGGCCGCCGGCGGCGGGCTGGGCCTGTTCACCGCCATCTCGCGGCTGAAGGCGGTGCACAAGCGCATCGCCGAGGCCATGGACCACGCCAACCTGCCGCTTTACGCCCAGCACGTGGACAATCTGGACACCGGCACCCTGGTGGACATCTTCCGCGCCGAGGAGGAATCCTGCCTGCTGGGTACCGACGCGGTCAGGGACGGCGTCGACGTGCCGGGCCGGTCGTTGCGGCTGATCGTCTTCGACCGGGTGCCGTGGCCGCGCCCCGACATCCTGCACAAGCACCGCCGCGCCGCTTTCGGCGGCAAGTCCTATGACGACATGCTGGCGCGTCTGCGACTGAAACAAGCCTTCGGCCGCTTGGTGCGCCGGGCCGGCGACCACGGTGTGTTCGTACTGCTGGACCCGATGATGCCGTCGCGCCTGCATTCCGCCTTTCCCCGTGGGGTGGCGGTGCAAAAGGTCGGCTTGGCCGAGGCGGTGGCGATGACGCGGGACTTCCTGAAGGACGTTCCCTAAAAAGGAATCCCCCCCACCCGGCAAAGCCGGATGGAGGGTCAAAGGCACGTCATTTCGTGCATCCTGCGATTGGAAAACCAACTTACCGTGGCTTCCCTACCGACTCCCGCAACCAACTTTTCATTTTCCGACGCGTGAGTCAAGATCGACGCATTCAACTTTTGAATGCGGGGAGTTCCATGGGCGGCAATCTGTATTTGGGCATCGACCTGGGCATCGGGTCGTGCGGCTGGGCGTTGTGCACCGATACCGAAATCATCGGCATGGGGACGCGGACCTTCGACGTCCCCGAGACCGACAAGGAACGCACGCCCACCAACCAGTTGCGCCGTCAGGCCCGCGGCATGCGCCGGATGATCGACCGCCGCCGCCAGCGCATGAACGCCGTCCGCGCCCTGCTGCACCGCCATGGCTTGTTGGACAATGACGGCAAGACCGCCCTGGCCAGCTGCGCCGACGCACCGTGGCGGGCCCGCGCCGAGGGGCTGGAACGAAAGCTTACGCCCCGCGAACTGGCCTTGGCCTTGGGGCATATGGCCAAGCATCGCGGCTTCAAGTCCAATTCCAAACGCGACCGGGGCAACGACCCGGAATCCGGCAAGGTGTTGTCCGCCGTCGCCAAGACCCAGGAAAGGCTGGCGCAGTATCGCAGCGTCGGAGAGTTGTTTTGGAAACACCCCGATTACCAGGACCGCAAGCGTAACCGCGACGGCGATTATCAGCACACGGTCCCCCGTGACGCGCTGATCGCCGAAACCCGCCTGTTGCTGCGGACGCAACGCCACCTGGGCAACGCGCTGGCCGGTCAGGACTTGGAAGACGCCTTCGTCGATCTGGCCTTCACCCAGCGCCCGTTGCAGGATTCCTGGGCCATGCTGGGCGACTGTCCCTTCGTGCCGGGCCAGAAACGCGCCGCCAAGCATGCGCCGTCCTTCGAACGCTTCCGCCTGTTGTCGCGGCTGAACACCCTGCGCGTCGATGGCGAGGCGCTGAACGCCGAGCAAATCCACGCCGCCATGGCCGATTTCGGCCATCAGCAGAAACTGAGCTTCAAGACCCTGCGCAGCAAGCTGGGTCTGGGCGCCGGCCAACGCTTCGACACCGTCGCCGAGGCCGAGGAAGGCCGCGATGTGGTCGCCCGTTCCGGGGCGGCGATGACCGGCGCCAACGCCCTTTACAAGGTGCTGGGCGAGGCCGGCTGGCAGTCGCTGCTCAAGACGCCCGCGCTTTTGGACGACATCGCCGCCGTGCTGACCTTTTGCGAATCCGACGACAGCATTCGCCGTCACCTGGAAGACTTGGGCCTGGACCCGCTGATCCTGGCCGCGCTGATGGATGGCGTCACCAATGGTTCTTTTGCCAAGTTCAAGGGTGCCGGCCACATCTCGGCCCAGGCGGCACGGGCCATCAACGAACATCTGGCCCAGGCCATGACATATGACCAAGCCTGCGAAAAACTGGGCTGGAACCATGCCCAGCGCATGGAAGGCGACATCGACGACATCCGCAACCCCATCGCCAAGAAAGCGCTTCTGGAAGGCTGGAAACAGATCAAGGCGGTGGTCGAGGCCCATCGCCGCCCCTATGGCCTGCCCACCCACATCCATGTGGAAATGGCCCGCGACATGGGGAAAAGCCTGGAGGAACGCCAGGAAATCGAACGCGGCATCGACAAGCGTACCAAGCAGCGCGACAAGCTGCGGGCCGAGTTCGAGGAATTGTTCGCCCGCCCGCCGCGCGGCGACGACATGCTTCGCTTCGAATTGTGGAAGGAACAACGAAACGAAAGCGTCTATTCCGGCAAGCCCATTCTGGCCGAGATGCTGGTGTCGGATCAAAACCTGGTGGAAATCGACCACATCCTGCCGTGGAGCCGTTCAGGCGACGATTCGCCGGTCAACAAAACCCTGTGCTTCACCGACGAGAACCGCGAGAAAAAGGGCCGCACGCCGTTTCAATGGATGCAGGAAGGCGGCCCGGATTGGGATTCCTTCGTCGCCCGCGTCGAAACCAACCCCAATTTCAAGGGCCGCAAGAAGCGCAATTACCTGCTGCACGATCTGGACAGCCGCAAGGATTTCGTCAGCCGCAACCTGAACGACACCCGTTACGCCTGCCGGTTGCTGTTGAACAAGCTGAAGGCCGAGTTCAAGGGCATCGACCCGGTCAACATCCGCGCCCGCCCCGGCGCCCTGACCGACCGCCTGCGCCGGGCCTGGGACTTGCAGAACCTGAAAAAGCACGACGACGGCCAACGCAAGGCCGATGACCGCCACCACGCGGTGGACGCGCTGATCGTGGCACTCACCAGCGAATCCCGTCTGCAACAATTGACCACCTTGTTCCAGCAGGCGGAAAACCTGGGCCTGTCCACCAATTGGCGCCGCATCCGCCACGTGGCCGAAGTGTTCGCCGAGCACGGCCTGCCGCCCAAGGAACTGGCCGCCCTGCAACCGCCATGGCCGGAATTCCGCGCCGACACCGAAGCGGCCTTTGACCGCATCACCGTGTCCCGCGCCGAACGCCGCCGGGCACGGGGCAAAGCGCATAAGGACACCATTCGGCAGGTCGATGAAGTTGATGGCGAGGCCGTCGTCTACGAACGCAAAGCCATCGAGGCATTAGCCGAAAAAGACCTGGAGCGGGTCAAGGACGCCGAACGCAATCAAAGCGTCGTTGAATCTTTACGCGGCTGGATCAGGGCGGGGAAACCCAAAGGTAGCCTTCCACTTGACCACCAGAACCAACCCATCCGCAAGGTTCGCCTGTCCACCGATAAGAAGGCCGACATTCTGGTCCGTGGAGGTGCGGCAAACCGAGGAGAGATGGCCCGTATCGATGTTTTCCGTAAAGCCAACAAAAGAGGCAAATGGGAATTCTATCTTGTGCCGGTCTATCCACATGAAGTGGCGACCCTTAGCTCACCTCCGATGAGAGCCGTATCACAAACCGACGAATGGCCAGAAATGAATGAGGGCTATGAATTCATCTGGAGCCTTTACCCGCTGTCATGGGTGCGAGCCGTCAAACCTAATGGTGAAATCACCGAGGGGTATTTCCGTGGGCTGGATATATCAAACGGCAAAATCAAGATCACGCCTCACCATACCAAAAGCGAGTCGGAGAAAACCCAATTAGGAACGAGGACCTTGTCCGAGTTCCGCAAATTCGCCATCGACCGCCTGGGCAACTTGACCGAAATCCAACGGGAGAAACGCACATGGCGTGGCGCGGAGTGCACTTAAGCCAAAAAGCCCGCCTGTCTTTGGCCGACGGCCAGATGGTGGTGGACCAAGACGACGGCAGCGTGCGTCTGGCGCTGGAGGATTTGGCCTGGCTGGTGCTGGACACCCCCCAAGTCAGCCTGTCCGCCAACCTGTTGTCGGCCTGCATGGAGGCCGGCATGGTGGTGGTGACCACCGATGCCAGCCACCTGCCCAACGGCATCCTGCTGCCTTTCCACGGCCATCACCGGCAGGCCGGCATGGCGGAAAAGCAGGTGGCGATGACCGTGCCGCTGAAAAAGCGGCTGTGGCAGGGGATCGTCAAGGCCAAGATCGCCAACCAAGCCGCCGTCCTGGACAGGTTGGGCCGCGACGGCGGCAAGGTGGTGGCGGAAATGGCCCGCCATGTGGGGTCGGGCGATCCCGACAACGTGGAAGCCCGCGCCGCCCGCCAATATTGGCAATGCCTGTTCAGCGATTTCCGCCGCGACGACGACGACGACCGCCGCAACAAGTTGTTGAATTACGGTTACGCGGTGGTCCGCGCCATCATCGCCCGCGCCCTGGCGGCCAGCGGCTTGCTGCCGGCCTTCGGCCTGCATCACGCCAGCATCGGCAACGCCTTCAACCTGGCCGACGACCTGATCGAACCGTTCCGCCCCTTCGTCGACCGGCTGGCCCACGCCCAGGGCGGCGGCAAGGACGGCGACTTAAGTTTGGCCGAACGCCGCGCCATGGTCGCCGTCTTGCTGGCCGAGGTTCGCCTGGACGGCGACACCCTGACGCTGTCGGCCGCCGCCGAACAGATGGCGGCGTCTTTGGTTCGCGCCATCGTCGCCGCCGATCCCTGCGAACTGATCCTGCCGGCCGTGCCGCCATGAAAAGCCAAGAGGTGCGCATCTTGTGGCTGTTCGTCTTTTTCGACCTGCCTGTCGGCACCAAGGCGCAACGCCGCGCCGCCACCCGTTTCCGCAACTTTCTGAAGGACGACGGCTACATGATGCTGCAATATTCCGTATACGCGCGCGTCTGCCGGGGCGAGGACGCGGTGGACAAGCACATGGCCCGAATCTGCAAGCAACTGCCCGCCAAGGGCAGCATCCGCGCCCTGCAAGTGACGGAAAGAC
>JAIWOG010000273.1 GCA_020217035.1 Magnetospirillum sp.
CACCGCTTCCTGCAATTCCGCCGAACGCAGGGCACGGCCGAAGGCGACGAACTCGACCCCCAGACGGGTGGACACCGAATCCTCGGACAGGCGCAGCAACGCCTTGGTGGTGGCCAGGGCTTCGGCCGGCTTGGCCGCCAGGGCGGCGGCGCGACCGGCCGCCACTTGTTCCAGTTCCGCGGTGGGATGCAGGGCGTTGACCAGCCCCAGTCCATGGGCGGTGGCAGCGTCGAAGGGTTCGCCCAGCATCAGCAGTTCGGCGGCGCGTTGATGGCCCATCAGCTTGGGCAACAACAAAGACGAACCGCCTTCGGGGACCAAGGCCAAGTTGATGAAAGGCAGCTGAAAGGTGGCGTCCTCGGCGGCGTGGACCAGGTCGCAATGCAGCAGCATGGTGACGCCGATGCCGATGGCCAGGCCGCCCACCACCGCCACCACCGGCTTGGCGGCGGCGGACAGGACGCGCAGGAACTCGGCCGCCGGCGAGCTGGCGACGTCGCCCGCGGTCAGGAAGTCGCCCAGATCGTTGCCGGCGGTGAAGCAGCCCGGCGCCCCGGCCAACACATGAACGCGGATCGCCGGGTCGCCCTCGCCTTGGCGCAACGCCTGGGTCATGGCCTGGTACATGGCGAAGGTGATGGCGTTCTTCTTGTCGGGGCGGTTCATGCGGATGGTGCGCACGCCCTGATGGTCGGTGACGACGATGTGATCGCTCATGACGGCCTCGCTGGAGAATTCTGGAAAAAGAAGGGGGGCGGCTTTAACGGACATCCGGGACCAACACCGCCCCCCTCGAGTTCTGCCGCCCAAGGTGCCGTTAATGAACGGCGGACCTGCGCAGGCAGAGGGAGGACAGACCTATTCGACGAACAGGTCGGGCAAAATCTGGCCGGCGGGATCGACCGCGTAGACCGAGAAATCGGTCACCCCTTGCTGGCGCAGCACCTCGTCATCCAGGAAGAAGTTGCCGCTGCATTCCCGCGATGGCCGGGTCAGAATGGCGTGGGCGGCGTCGGCGACGATGTCGGGTTTGCGGCAATTGGCCGGCTTGATCATGCCGCCCAGCATGGCGAGCGCGGCGGTGTCGATGATGGTACGCGGCCAAAGCGCGTTGGCGGCGATGCCGATTTCGGCGAACTCGGCGGCCCAGCCCATCACGCACAGGCTCATGCCGTATTTCGAGATGGTGTAGGCGGTGTGGTTCTTGAACCAGTGCGGCTTCAGGTCGGGCGGCGGCGACAGGGTCAGGATATGCGGGTTGGCCGCCTGCTTCAGATAAGGCAGGCAGGCCTGGGTGGTGGCGAAGGTACCGCGCACGTTGACCCCCATCATCAGGTCGAACCGCTTCATCGGCGTGTCGGCGGTGGCGGTCAGGTTGATGGCGCTGGCGTTGTTGACGACGATGTCGATGCCGCCAAAGCGTTCCGCCGCCAGGCGGGCGCCTTGGGCCAGGCTTTCCTCGTCGCGCACGTCCACCACAACGGCCAGGGCATGGCCGCCGGCGGCCTCGATGTCGGCGGCGGCGGAATGGATGGTGCCGGGCAGCTTGGCATGGGCGTCGACCGTCTTGGCGGCGACCACCACGTTGGCCCCGTCGCGGGCGGCCCGCAGCGCGATGGCCTTGCCGATGCCGCGACTGGCGCCGGTGATGAACAAAGTCTTTCCCTTCAGAGTGGGCATTTCCCTGTTTCCTTTATGCTTTGGCGAGCAGGCTTTCCGCCTCGCTCCAATGGGTGACCCAATCGGGCACGGGGGGCGACGGCTGGTCGAAACCCAACTGGCGGGCCAAGTCGGCGGGCGGCACGCCGCCGTCATGGCCCACCAGCATGCCCTTGACCACCGCGTGACAGGCCAACACGTCACCGCTTTCCAGGCGGTGTTCGATGAACAGCCACTTGTCGTCCCAGGCCAAAAGGCGCGAGCGCAGACGAATGGGCTTGAACGGAGCCAAGGGTCGCCGATAGCGGACCAAGGCCGCCCCGATCACCGGCTGCAATTTGTCCCGCCACACCCGACGCCCCATGCCGGAGCGCACGATAAGGTCAAGACGCCCCAAATCCATCAACGCCAGATAACGGGCGTTGTTCATGTGGATGTTGATGTCCAAATCCGTCGGCCAAACGCGGAAATCCAGCCGGGATTCGTCCAGCAGCCCCAGCTTTGGGCGCAGCAGGGCGAGCACAAGGACCCGGAGCACGCGGAACCACAGGTTCATGCTCGCCCGCCCCCGCCTAGAACGCGTCCTCGGCGAAGTCCATCATGGACTTGCCGCCGGCCATGATGGCCGAGAACAGGGCGCCGGTCTGCGGCAGCAGGCGTTCCATGTAGAAACGCGCCGTGCCGATCTTGGCCCGATAGAACGCGCCATCCTCGCCGTCGACCTGATCCAGCGACTGTTGGGCCATGCGAGCCCACAGATAGGCCAGGGCGGTCAAACCGAACAGCCGCAGGTAGTCGCTGGCCGCCGCCCCCGCCTCGTCTGGCTTGGCCATGCCGGTTCGGGCGATCTGGCCAGTGGCCTGTTGCAGGCGGACGAAGGCCTTGGCCAGCGGCTGGACGAACTCGCCCATCACCGCGTCCTCCATATGGGCCTCGATGTAAGCCTGCACCGGGTGGAAGAAGCTGCGCAGCAAGCGCCCGGCATGGGCCGGCATCTTGCGCCCGACCAAGTCCAGCGCCTGGATGCCGTTGGTGCCCTCGTAGATCTGCGAGATGCGGCAGTCGCGGACGTATTGTTCCATGCCATGCTCGCGGATGAAGCCATGACCGCCCAATACCTGCATGCCCAGGTTGGTGGATTCGAAACCCAAATCGGTCATCAGCGCCTTGATCACCGGGGTGATCAACTGGACGAAGTCGTCGGCGTCCTGACGCACCCGGGCGTCGGGATGGTGGTTTTTCACGTCCAGGCTTTTCGCCGCCCAGGCGCCCAGGGCGCGGCAGCCCTCGACATAAGCACGCTGGGTCAGCAGCATGCGCCGCACGTCGGGGTGGACGATGATCGGGTCGGCCGGCTTGTCGGGATGCTTGACCCCCGACAGCGAACGGCCCTGCAGGCGTTCGCGGGCATAGGCGACCGAACCCTGATAGGACGCTTCCGCCAGTCCCAGTCCCTGGATGCCCACCGACAGACGTTCGGTATTCATCATGGCGAACATGGCCTGCATGCCCTTATGGGCCGAACCGATCAGCCAGCCGGTGGCGTCATCGAAGTTCATCACGCAGGTGGCCGAAGCCTTGATGCCCATCTTGTGCTCGATGGCGCCGCAGGATACGCCGTTGCGTTCGCCGGGATTGCCGGCGGAATCGGGCAGGAACTTGGGCACCAGGAACAGGCTGATGCCCTTGACGCCAGCAGGCGCGTCGGGCAGACGAGCCAACACCAGATGGACGATGTTCTCGGTCAGGTCGTGCTCGCCGGCCGAGATGAAGATCTTGGTGCCGGTGATCTTGTAGCTGCCATCGCCCTGAGGCACCGCCTTGGTGCGCAGCAGGCCCAGATCGGTGCCGCAATGGGGTTCGGTCAGGCACATGGTGCCCGACCAAGTGCCGTCGACCATCTTCGGCAGGTAGGCGTCCTTCAGAGAGTCCGAGCCGAAACCGTGCAGCGACACATAGGCGCCGTGGGTCAGGCCCGGATACATGCCGAACGACAGGTTGGCAGAGCAGATCATTTCCTCGACCAGGGTGTTGACCGCCTTGGGCAGCCCCTGGCCGCCATAGGCGGGATCGCAGGCGATGGAAGTCCAACCACCCTCGCGGAAAGTCTTGTAGGCTTCGACGAAGCCCTTGGGCGTGCGCACCACGCCGTTTTCCAGGGTGCAGCCTTCCTCGTCGCCGGAACGGTTGAGGGGATGCAGGACTTGCTCGCAGACCTTCGCCGCCTCTTCCAGAACGGGGTCGATCAGGTCACGGGTGAATTCCTCGTAGCCGGGAAGCTGCGACAATTCGTCGCCGCCCATCAGCTCGTAGAGGACAAAGCGCATGTCGCGCAACGGAGCCTTGTAACTGGCCATGATGGTGTTTCCTTAATTGCGCAGGGGCTTGCCGGTCATCAGCATGTGCTCGACGCGGGCCAGGGTGTCGGGATGACGGACCAGGGACATGAAGGCTTGGCGTTCCAGGTCCAAAAGCGCGTCCTCGTCCAGGGTCTCGGTGACGTCGGTGTCGCCCCCCGACACGATGCCGGCCAGGGCGCCGGACACCACGCCGTCATGGGGTGTCGCCTTGCCCATGCGCTGGAAACCGGCCACCGCCATGTCCAGCGCCACCTTGGCGGTGGCACCGGGCAGCACGAAGCTGGGTTCGGCGGGCGGCTGGTAACCGTCCACCAGCGACAACGCCTTGGCCTTGGCGTCGGCCAACAGGCGATAGCGGTTCATGGTGACGCCGTCGCCGGGACGCAGGATCAACGCTTCCTGGGCCTCGGCCGCCGACTTGGCCACCTGGGCGGTGCTGATCATCTCGAACACCTTGCCGATGGCCGGCATGGGCCCCTTGGGCAGCTTGCCCAAGCTTTGCCAGCGGGCCAGCATTTCCTTGCAGCCGCCCCAGCCGGGGATCAGGCCGACGCCGACCTCGACCAGACCGGCATAGGTTTCGGCATGGGCCTGGATGGCATCGGCATGCAGCAGGATCTCGCAGCCGCCGCCCAAGGCCATGCCCGAAGGTGCCGCCACCACCGGGAAGGGGGCGTATTTCAGTGCCCGATAGGTGGCCTGACCATTGGCCACCATGGCCTCGATCTCGGTCCAGGCGGCGATGTTGGCGGCGAACAAGGCCAAGCCCAGATTGGCGCCGACGCTGAAATTGCTGCCTTCGTTATAGATCACCAGCGCCTTGAAGTCCTTTTTCACCCGGCGGATGGACTTGCCCAGCAAATCCATGATGTCGGGGTCCAGCGCGTTCATCTTGCTGGTGAACTCGAAACAGGCCACACCGTCGCCGATGTCCCACAGCGCCGCCGAGCCGTTCTTCAGCACCGGCTGGCTCTTCAGCTTGATGTCGGCCAGCATGATCACGCCATCGGGTCGGACCATGTCATGGTACTGGCCATCTTGGCCCAACACCTGGCGGGTGCCGTTGTCGACGCGGTAGAAGGTCTTGCCGGCGGCAATCTTCAAAATCTCCGGCACCGCCCAGCCGCTGGCCGCCAGCTTGGCGGCGAACCAATCGGTGCCCACCTGGTCGATCAACTCGAAGGGGCCGAATTTCCAGTTGTAGCCCAGGCGCATGGCCTCATCGATGGACTCGACCTGGTCGGCGGCGTCGCCGACCAGGGCACAGGCATAAGCAAGCGTGCGCCCCATCACCGCCCAGGCATAGCGACCATGGGCGCTGTCGTGGTCGAACAGCTTGGTCAGCGAACGGCCGGCGGCCTTGATGGCCGGCACGTCGGCCCGGCGTTGGGCACGGTATTCGCCGCTGCCCAGGTCGATGGCTTCCTTGGCCTTGTTCTTCTCGCGGTTGACCCGATAGAAGCCGCCCTTGCCCTTTCGCCCGGTGAAGCCTTCGGCGATCATCCGTTCCACCACCGGCGCCGGCCGGGTGATGGCATGAAAGGGGTCATTGGCCGGCAGGGATTGCGACATCGAGCCGATGACATGGGGCATCAGGTCCAGGCCGACCAGGTCGATCAGGCCGAAGATTCCGGTCTTGGGGATGCCCATGGGTTTGCCGATGATGGAATCGGCGTCCTCGATGGCCAGACCGGCGTCGATGGCTTCGACCACCGCCGCTTGCAGCCAATAGACCCCCAAACGGTTGGCGATGAAGCCGGGGCGGTCCTTGCAGCGCACCACGCTTTTGCCCAAGGAACGGTCGGCGAAGTCGCTGACCACTTCCAGGGCGTCGGCGCGAGTCTTGGCGCCGCCCACCACTTCCAGCAGCCGCATGTAGCGCGGCGGGTTGAAGAAGTGGGTGATGCAGAAATCGGCAGCGAAGCTGTCGGGCAGGCCGGCCACCAAATTTTCCAGCGGGATGGTTGAGGTGTTGGACGACACCACGCTGCCCTTCTTGCGCACCGCGTCGATGCGGGCGTAAAGCGCCTGCTTGATGTCCAGACGCTCGATCACCGCCTCGACGATCCAGTCGCACTCGGCCAGCAGGTCCAGATGGTCCTCGGTGTTGCCGGTGGTGACCAACCTGGCCGCCGCCTTGCTCATGAACGGCGCCGGATCGGCCTTCAGCATGCGGGCCACCGCGCCTTCGGCGATGGCGTCGCGGTTGGCGCCATCCTTGGGAACGATGTCCAGCAACACCACCGGGATGCCGGCATTGGCCACATGGGCGGCGATGCCCGCGCCCATGACGCCGGCGCCGATCACCGCGACTTTGTTGATGCCCGCCATGTCACACCGCCTCCAAGATGGTGGCGATGCCTTGGCCGCCGCCGATGCACTGGGTGGCCAGGGCATAACGGCCGCCTTGGCGCTTCAGCAGCGACGCCGCCTTGCCGACGATGCGGGCGCCGGTGGCGCCCAGCGGATGGCCGAGCGCGATGGCGCCGCCATCCAGGTTGACCTTGGCCGGGTCCAAACCCAATTCGCGGATGCAGGCGATGGACTGGCTGGCGAAGGCTTCGTTCAGTTCGACCACGTCGATCTGCGACGCTTCCAGGCCGGCGCGGTTCAGCGCCTTCTTGGTGGCGCCCACCGGGCCGATGCCCATGATTTCCGGGTCGCAGCCGCAGATAGCCACCGACTTGATGGCGGCCAGCACGTCCAGGCCGTGGCGCTTGGCGAAGTCCTCGGTACACACCAGCACTGCGGCGGCGCCGTCGGTCAGGGGCGACGAGGTGCCGGCGGTGACCGAGCCAGTGGCGTTGAAGGCCGGCTTCAGTTCGGCCAGACCTTCCAGAGTGGTTTCCGGGCGGATGCAGCCATCGGTCTCGACCGCACCGGCCTTGCCGGTGATGGCGACGATTTCGGCGTCGAACTTGCCGGCTTCACGGGCGGCGGCGGCCTTGACGTGCGAGGCGAATGCGAATTCTTCCTGCTCGCGGCGCGAGATCGACCACTTGTTGGCGACGTTCTCGGCGGTGTCGCCCATGCCCATGTAGGCACCAGGCATCACCTTGTAGAAATCCGGATTGGGCAGCGGATTGAAGCCCATGATCGGCACACGAGTCATGTTCTCGACC
Organism: Magnetospirillum sp.; assembly: GCA_020217035.1. Classification (GTDB taxonomy): domain Bacteria; phylum Pseudomonadota; class Alphaproteobacteria; order Rhodospirillales; family Magnetospirillaceae; genus Magnetospirillum. Next base: position 7,142 of record JAIWOG010000273.1, read on the forward strand.
CCGGCGCAGATGAACGCCTCGCCGGCCCCCAACTGGATGGCGCCGGCGGCGGTGTGCACCGAGCTCATGGACGAACCGCAGAAGCGGTTGATGGTCTCGCCGCCGATGCTTTTCGGCAAGCCGGCCATCAAGCCGACGACGCGGGCCAGGTTGAAGCCCTGCTCGCCTTCGGGGAAGGCGCAGCCCAGCAGCAGATCCTCGATCTCGTCGGCCGGCACCTGGGTGCGGGCGACCAGGGCGCGGACCACCTGGGCGGCCAAGTCATCGGGGCGAACCTTGGCCAGGTCGCCCTTTTTCGCCAAGGTGAACGGCGAGCGCACGTAACCGGCGACAACCACCTTCTTCATCGACTTATCTCCACATGGTTCTTGCTTTGGGGGAGAGCCGTCGGGAAGCGGGCGGACTGTCTTGCGCGCCTCCCTAGGCCGAGTTCACGCCTTTGGACTGCAAGGCATCCAGCGTCATCCGCTCGATGTCGCGCAGTTCCATCAGGCTGGTCTGCACCGCCTGCAACTGGTCTTCCAACTGGGCGATCCGCCCCTTGACCTTGGTTGCCAGCAGTTGAAGCTGTTCCACCTGGGTGGTGTCGACCACGTACAGGTCCAGGAACTCCTTGATTTCCTTCAGTGAAAAGCCCAGTCGCTTGCCGCGCAGGATCAGGATCATCCTGGCCCGGTCGCGATGGGTGTAGATGCGGGTGTTGCCGGCCCGCTGAGGCAGGATCAACCCCTGGTCCTCGTAAAAGCGGACGGTGCGCGGTGTGACGCCCAAATCCCGCGCCAACTCGGTGACCGAGTACAATTTGTCCATGACGGTTATGTTTCCGTTGGTTTATTTGTTGACCAAAAGTGACGCAGGTTTCCCTGTACGTCACCTTGGTAACACGGTTTTCCGTCATGGTCATGTCCATCCTCGCCAACCGGGTGAAAATTCAGGAAGCGCCGTGCGCGGTGGTTTCGGCGGCGGCCGTTTCCTCGGCCACCAGTTCCTTCTTCGACAGCTTGCCGATCATGGTCTTGGGCAACTGGTCGCGGATTTCCACCGCCTTGGGCATCTCGATGCGCGACACCTGGGTGGCGAGGTATGCCTTCAATTCGTCGGGGCTGGCGCTGGCACCGTCCTTCAGGCGGACGAATGCCTTGGGGGCCTGGCCGCGATAGGGATCGGGAATGCCGATCACCACCGCCTCGGCCACCGCCGGGTGCTGGTAAAGCGCCTCTTCCAGCACGCGGGGATAGACGTTGAAGCCGCCGCACAAGATGACGTCCTTGATGCGGTCGACCAGGAAGATATAGCCGTCCTCGTCACGATAGCCGATATCGCCGGTTCGCAAGGCGCCGTCGATCATCACCGCGCTTGTGTCGTCGGGGCGTTTCCAGTAGCCGGCCATCACCTGTGGGCCGCGGACACAGATTTCGCCGCGTTCCCCCACGGACTCGACCAGAGCGCCACTGACCGGATCACGGATCTCGATGGCGGTCCAATCCAGCGGCAGACCGATGGATGCGTTTTTCGCCACCCCGCCGATGGGGTTGCAGGTGGCCACCGGCGAGGATTCCGACAAGCCGTAGCCTTCCACCAGAGAACAGCCGGTCAAAGCCTCGAATCGCGAGCGCACCTCGACCGGCAGCGGTGCGCCGCCGGAAATGCAGATGCGGATCGACGACAGATCCTGGCCGCTTTCCCCCACCGCCTGGTTGATGGCGGTATAGATGGTCGGCACACCGGGGAACAGGGTCGGCCGCTTCCTGGCAATCAGCTTCAACACCTGTTTCAGTTCGAAGCGCGGCACCAGGATCAGTTCGGCACCCATGCGCACGCCCAAATTCATCACCACGGTCATGGCGAAGACGTGGAACAGCGGCAACACCCCCAGCATGCGGTCCTGCCCCCGGTCGCCGGCTTGCGGCGGCATCCACCGCCACAATTGTTCGGTGTTGGCGACCAGGTTGGCGTGGGTCAGCATCGCCCCCTTGGGCACGCCGGTGGTCCCGCCAGTATATTGCAGCACCGCCAGGTCCCGGCTGGGCTCGATCTCGGCCGAACGGACCCTGCCGTCATTGTCGATCAGACGGGCGAACGGCACATGAGCCAGGTCGTCGGGAATGTCGGCCAGTTCGCTGCGCTTGACCACCGAGAACAGCAGGCTTTTCACCGATGGCAGGATGGCGCTCATCGGGCAGGTGACGATGCGTTCAAGGCAGGATTCCTCGAGCAGCGCCGCCACCTTGGGATAAATCTGCTTGAGGTCCAGCGTGACCATGATCGACACGCCGGAATCGTCGACCTGATGCTTGAGTTCGCGTTCCACATAAAGGGGGTTGAAGTTCACCACCACGCCACCCGCCATCAGGATGGCGTAGTAGCAAATGACGAAATAGGGGGTGTTGGGCAGGCACAGCCCGACCCGGGTGCCCTTGCGCACCCCCAGAAGTTGGAACCCCCGAGCGGCGCGGCGGGTCAGGTCGCCGATCTCGCCATAGCTGTAGCGCTTGCCAAGAAAGTCCACCGCCGGCAAATCGGGATGGCGGCGAGCCGCCTGTTCGAGCAACGTATGAACCGGATGCACCGGAACGGTTTCGCTGGATGCGGTCATGACCGACTTTTCGCTCGGGGGGGCCATGTCAGAACGCCGCCTTCAGACTGGCGCTGATGATGTCGACCGAGCCGTCATAAGAGCCCACCAGCTTGCCGAAACTGGTGCTTTCGTTTATCTCGGCGTCGCGGACGAAGATGTGGGTATAGGATGCCGCCAGGGCCATGCCTTCGGTCAACTGATAGCCCAGGCCGGCCGACATCCAAAGACGATCCTGGTCGGGAATGCGGGCGGTGCGGTGGGCTTCCGGCACCGGGCTTTGGTCGACGGCGATGCCGCCTTGGAACTTCCACTTCTCGTTGGGCTTGTAGGTGGCGCCGGCCGACAGGAACACCGTGTCCTTCCAGTCCTCGTTGACATAGGAATCGGCGCCGGTCTTGTTGTCCACGGTCAGATGGTCGAACAGCGACCAGTTGGTGTACTGGGCCTCGCCCATCACCGCCCATTGCGGCGACAATTCGTGATAGATGCCGATGCTGAAGGTGTCCGGCGTGGTCAGCTTGGCGGTGGCGTCGCTGTCAACCAAACTCGACAAGGAACCGGCGTTGACCACACCGGTGTAATCGGTCTTGCCTTCCAGTTCGTGCAGAACCCGCGAACGGTAGTTCAAGCCGACACGCGAGGTCGGCGAAAACTCGTAGAGCACGCCCAGGTTGACGCCGACGCCCCAGTCGTCGCCGGTGACCTCCACCTTGCCGTCGGAAGCGTTGCCGGCCAGACGGTTATCGATGGCGTTGGTCAACGTGGCGCTGGCGTATTGGATGTTCAGGCCGCCGCCCACCGACCAGCGGCTGTTCAGGCGATAGGCCGCGCTGGGGGTGATGTCGATGGTCATCAGCTTGGAGTTCAGCGCCATGTAACGGCCGACCCAGTCGTCGTCGTAATCGGTTTCCAGGCCATAGGGGGTGTTGATGGCCAAACCCAACTTCAGGTCGGGGCTGACGCTCATCATGGCGTAAAGCGACGGCAATGGCGTGTCGACGCCGGCGTCGCCGCCGCTGCCGCCGGGAACCACGCCGCCACCCACGCCGGTGTTACGGTTGGCTTGGCCGGAAAAGGTCGACCGCGGCATGATGTAGGCGACCTCGCCCTGGACGGCGTTGCCCTGCAAACGGGTCATGCCGGCAGGGTTGTAGAAGATGGTGGACAGGTCCAGCGCCTTGGCCGACGAACCGGCGAAGGCGTTGCCCATGCCTTCGGCGCTTTGTTCGCGCAACTGGAAACCGGAAGCCAGCGCCGGGGCGCTCTGACACAGAACCGAGGCCAGGCACAATACGCCCGTGGCCATCACGCGGTGATGGGTCGTCAACATGAAATCGTTCCTCCCGTTGGCGAACTGCGCCGCCATTGTTTGCGATCATGACCCGATAATCTCGGGACGTCAAGGTATTTACGTTTACGTAAACGTTATGTTGGAGAGATGATCTCGGGAGCGCACCCGTTCCGGATTAACGGGTGACGCGAACGAACTCGATGGGAAAGCCTTTTCTTTTAAAAGTTGTCTTCAACAAGGTGCCATCGGCGCCGTACCACAGGTCACGCTCCAGGTCGCCATCCAAACGGTAGTGACGGGCGACGACGGTGCCGCCCATCACCGTGATGGATTCATCGCCTCGACTGCTGACCCTCACCTGATAAGGTGCTGCGTCGATGGTGCCGAACAGGGCCGCTGCCTCCATCGCCTTGACGGTCCACAAGCTGGCGGGGAAAGCGTTGGCCGGGCGTTCGCCGGCCGTGCCGTTGACGACGACCCGCCACGAGGAATCGCCACGTACCGCCTCCAGTTCAGTGGTGGTGCCGTCATCGTTGGTGTCGGCCAGTACACGCACCAAACGCCCGTCGCGCCATTCCTCTCGCCGCTTGTGGTCGAAGGCGAAGGCCATGAACAAAACGGTGGTGCGGCTGTGGGTTTCAACCTCCACCACCAAGTCGTCGCCACGGCGGTCGACCGACACGTCCTCGCGGCCGATGACCTGCCCATCCTTGCGAATTTCGTAGTTCAATCGCTGCGGCTCGGCACCGAAAGCAGCGCCGCCGGCCACCAGCCCAAACAAGGACAACAGCATGATCCGCCGCATTGTTTCCTCCCCGTCAGTCGATGGCGGCCACCAATTTCATCGCCACGCCCATGGACCCCTTCACCTTGATCTTGCCCAGGGTGTAGCCCAGCATGGGGTCCATCTTCCCGGTCATCAGCTTGACCAGGTTGTCAGCGCTGATCTTGATGGTGCAGACGGGATCGCAATCCTCATCGCGGCTCAGGCTGGGCTGTCGGCTTCGGGCGTCGATCAGCCATTGGCCATCGCCCCCCAGGTCAAAGCAAACCACCGCCCCCAATCCGGCCAGCTTTGGCAAGCTCGCCTCTAAAGTGTCCTCGATATCCATCGACATACCTCCCATGCACTTGATGCATGCCCATTAATGCATGACGTTTACGTCAACGTCATCAATGAAAAAGTATGTAATGATCGTCACCTCAATTAAGCCCCATGCCATTCGGTGCAGGGGACTTGATCCTTGTGCGCAAGGTACGCCGAGTGAGGTCGTGTAAGATAAACGTCCGTCATATTGTCGGTGGACGTATCTCCGGCGATACATCCAATGATGATCATACACACACTGAAACGGCTCCCATTGCGACGCGGCTCAGTGCATTTCCAAGGCAGATCCCTGTCATACATCGCATTGACCGCCGTGGCGGCGTTCATCGCCGGCTTGCTGGTCCGGCCGTTGATCAAGGACGAGCGCATATACCAGACTTATGCCCGCTACATCCTTGATCAGCCGCCGCACAAGCAGAAACCCGACGACGCCGGGGTGTTCGACACCGTCGCGGCAACGGACTTCTCGGGTCTCGTCACCGTGAAGTCCCAGCAAGACGTCGAGGCCCGACGCCAGGCGCTGGCGGCGTTCATTTGGCGCGGTGCGCAGTCTCCCTTTGGGCGCTATCCAGAACAGGTCCAGGCGGGATCGACACTGCCCTTCATCGACATCGCCGGCCTGGAACGGGTTGAACGCCTTGAAATTCGCATGCCGCTGGGCGTGACCTCGGTGGCCACTGTCCTGGTGCCCCGACACCAGCGTTCATGCCTGATGCTGTATCAGGAAGGCCACCGGGTGTCGTTCCTGGAACGCAAACGGCTGTTGCGACGTTTCGTCGATTCGGGCTGTCATGTGGTCGCCTTGTCTTTGCCGCTGACCGGCGGCGACAATTCACGGCCGACGATCGACCATCCGCGCTTCGGCCGCATCCTGCTGAACGACCCGGACAAGTTGGAAATACTCGAGACGGATACATTCTCGACGCTCCAGTACTTCCTGACCCCGCCCATCGTCGCCCTGAACCACATGCTGAAGGATCGCACGTTCCAGCGGATCGGCATGACCGGCTTTTCCGGCGGCGGCTGGGTCACCACCTTGGTCGCGGCGCTCGACCCCCGCATCCAACGCAGCACCGCCATCGCCGGGTCGGTTCCACTAAGCGTGCACGCCGCCGCCTTGCATTGGGGCAGCTATGAACAGCGGATGGGCCGGCTTTATGAAATCGCCAACTACCCCGAGCTCTATGTCATGGCCGCCGCCGGCCAGGGCCGCCACCACACCCAGTACTACAATGTGGACGACCCCTGCTGTTTTGCCGGCAACAACTGGGCGTATTGGGCCGATGCGCTTCCCCAGCATGCACAAAAGCTGGGGGGGAAACTCGCCACCAAAGCCTACAGCCTGGAACGCCACGCCATCGGCCAGAGTGTCGCCAACATGGTGGTGCGTGATTTCGCGTCCTTCCCGTCGCCTGCGATCATCCCGGATAAACCGCCTGGATCACCGTGACATAGATCGCCGCCATGATAGCGGTGGTGATGACGCCGGAAATGCTGACGCCCAAAGCGTGCGGCATGACGATGACGCCGGGTGCCACCTTGGTCACTTCCTTCTGAGCCACCTTGGCACAGGTGGGCACGCAGGACACGGCGGCGATGCCGATCACCGGGTTGAACTTGCGCCCCGTGGCGAAGTACAGCACATAGCCGCCGATGATACCGCCGATGCCGGAAATCAGCAGCGCCAACATGCCGAGCACCAGCAAGATCAGGACCTGCGGGTCCAAGATCAGCCGCGCCTCGCACAGCACCCCCAACAGCAGCCCCAAAAAGAAGGTGCCGCCATACAGGAACACCCCACTCAGCAGGTCGACGAAGGGCAAAAGCTGGCTTTCACGGATGATGACGCCCAGGAACAGGCAGAACACCAAGGGCGCCGCCACCGGGAACAGCAGCGACAGCAAGATGCACATAGCCACCGAGAAAGCGATCTTCTGCCCGGCGGTGATCGGCTTCCTGGGCTTTTCCGGCGGCATGGGCAGCGCCCGCAATCGGGCCGGGATCAGCAGCCGAATCAAATAGGGATAACCGCCATAGGTCAGCCCCAGATACAGATAGGCCACCACGGTGATGGGCACGAACATTTCACGGGCCAGGGACAAGGACGTGAATAGCACCATGGGCCCGTCGGCGCCGCCGATGATGGCCACAGAGGCGGCCTGGCCCGGCGTCAGCCCCAGGGCGATGGCGATGGGATAGATGGCGATGGTGCCCAGTTCGCCGAACAGCGCCAGGATCATGCTTTGGAACGGCCGCGCCATCACATAGCCCACATCCAGCAGCACGCCGATGCCCAGGAACACCAGGCAGGCGATCAGGCCGTTGCTGAAGGTGAAGGTGTAGATGGGCTGCAACCAGTTGATCTGCAGGATGTTCAGCATCGCCGTGGCTTGAGCCGCGTTGTCGGCCACCGCCAAGGCGTCGACGAAGATCTGGTTGGGGCCGGCCCGCAGCCAACCACCTTCGGGCACGAACAGAACGGCGGCGTTGATGGTGGCCATGCCCAAGCCCATGGGGATCATCAACAGCGCTTCCAGAACCCCCTTCTTGCCCAGGTAGATCAGCAGGACACCCAGGCCGATCAGCGCCAGACGCATGATCAGGATGCTGGGCTCGGCCGCCACCAGGGTGGCGATGCCCTGGAACAGGTCCAGAAGGTTCAGGCGCTCCATCGTGCCGCCCCTAGCCGATGGTCATCAGCACGGCGCCGGCTTCCACCGCCTGGCCGACCACCACGGCGATGGCCTTCACCGTGCCGGAATGATTGGCATGGATCGGGGTCTTCATCTTCATGGCCTCGATGACCAGGATCTTGTCGCCGGCGCAGACGCTTTGCCCCAAGGACACCGTCAGGCTTTCCACCACCCCGGCCAGCGGACTGATCTCGTCGCCGGCGCCGGCCAGCGGCTTGGCGGCGGCGGGAACGGGCGACGGCGGCGCGGCGATGGGGGCGGCGGCCAC
>JAIWOG010000274.1 GCA_020217035.1 Magnetospirillum sp.
CGGAGAGGTGCCAGAGCGGTCGAATGGGCCGGTCTCGAAAACCGGTGTGGGTGCAAGCTCACCGTGGGTTCGAATCCCACCCTCTCCGCCATAAAGCCAGGAAACCCGCGCCATTGAGCGCGGTTTTTCATTTCTCCCCCTGTTCTTCCACGCAGGCCCATCAGACGGCGGTGGGGTCATGGCGCTGACATTATTGATCGGTTCGTTTCAGTGGCCTGTACCCGGTCCTGGCCGCGTCCGAGACACCGCCCAGGCGTCGAAACCGGGCAGCCAATCCACATCATGGACAAGGGCGGTCCCAAGGCTTAGGCGCGGGGCGTCCGCGCCCTATGTTTCGCCGAAGAGGGGGATGGTCCGCGTCGGTCCATCTCGCCAGGGCTGATGGAAAGCGCGGTCAGGGTCAAGCTGGTTCCTAACCCTGTTTCAAACGCGCCGCCAGCGGGGCGAACTCGGCCGCCACTTGGTCGTAAAGCGGCTTCTTGAAGGCGACGATCAGGCTTGGCACCTCGGCCAGGTCCATCCACCGCCATTCAGAGAATTCCGGGTGCTCGGTGTCGATGTTGATGTCGGCATCGGTGCCCAGGAACCGGAAAGCGAACCATTTCTGCTTTTGGCCGCGAAAGCGGCCCTTCCATACCTTGTCGGCCAGGTCGGCGGGCAGGTCATAGGAAATCCAGCCGGCGCTTTCGGCGATCATCTCGGCCTTGTCGGTGCCGATTTCCTCGACCATCTCGCGCAAGGCAGCCTTCGCCGGGTCCTCGCCCTCGTCGATGCCGCCTTGCGGGAACTGCCAGGCGTTTTCCTTGGTGTCGATGCGCTTGGCGGTGAACACCTGGCCTTGGGAATTGAACAACAGGATGCCGATTCCCGGGCGGTAGGGGCGCTGCGACAGCGGCACGGGCTTGCTCACGATTTTCCTCCTTGCGGGCCGACCAGGGCTGAAACCGGGGCCAGGACGATGCCTTCGGCGGCCAGGGAGGCCAGCCACGGCGCCATGGCCTCCAACGACGCCGGGCGTGGGTTGAACAGCACCGCCTGACTGCCCTTGGTCCGCACCTGGGCGGCCAGGGCTTTCTGCTTGCTTTCCACCGCGTCGCGGAAGACGTCGCTGTCCACCGTGCCGCCCAAGGCGACCATGGGGGGCTTGGGATCGGTGGCGGCGCCGTTGCCGACGAACAGTAATCCCCGTTCCTTCAGCATGGCCAGGATGGGTGGCAATTGCTGCGACTTGGTGAACGGGCCGTCCTGGGCCAGGACCCCCACATAGCCGGCGGTGCGGGCCAGGACGCGCAGCAGGCGGTCGGCATTGTCTTCTGGCCGGGCCGAGGTGGTCAGCCCCCAGGGGCCGGGGTCGCGGGCCGGGTAGCCCGATTCCTCCACCGGCAGGGCCAACAGCACCTCGTGGCCGGAATCACGGGCCTTCTTGACCCAGGTGTCCAGGGACGCGGCATAGGGCGAGAACGCCAAGGTGATTTCGGGCGGCAGGCGGTCGATGGCGGCGTCGGTGGCCTCGCGGTCCAGGCCCAATCCGGTCACCACCACCGCCAGACGCGGCTTGGTGTTGTCCTTTGACTCGAACGGGCGGGCGTAGACTTGCCAAGACTGGCGGCCGTCGCTGGCGATCACCGGCAGCGGACCGAAGCCGGAAGGCCGCGTCATCCCTTCTGCCGGCACCGCGCCCAAGGGCTTGGGTTTGGCGGTGGGGGGCGCCAGGTTGGCGAAGGACGGCGCCTTGTCGACGGGGCGCGGCAGCGGCTGCAACGGGCCTTGCGGGGCTTCCTGCTTGACCACGATGGGAGGCGCCGCCGCCGGCGTATCTTGGGGTAACGCGGCGGGAGGCGGCGCCGGCGTGGCATCGATCTTCACCGGCGGCACCAGGCTGGCGCTGGGCGCTTCGTGGGCCGGCGGCACCGAAGGGGCGGCGGGTGGCGGTTCGGTGGCAGCGGCGACGGGCGGCGCCTCCGCCGGGGTGGGGGCGGGGGGCGGTTCGGTGACGCTCGGGACGTCGGCACCAGCCGGAGCGGGGGGCTTCAGCATGCCGCCTTCGGCGGCCGGCGCCTTCTGATCCGGCCCTTTGCCCTGACCGGGAATCTGGATGGCCAGCTTGGGCTGGTCGGCCACGTCCAGCAGGCCGATCAGGTCGCGGGTGTCCATTTGCGACAGGAAATAGCCGGCCGTGCCCAAGCCGCCGCCAAGAACGGCGACGACCAGGGCGATCAGCAGCGGACGAAGCGGGAACTTCCGACGCGGCTTTTCCTCGTCCACCCCCAGGGGGCGGGACAGGAACTTGTCGATATCGTCGTCGTCCAGCGTGTCCATGGGCCTTAGTTGGTCCCGGTGGACCGATAGATGGACAGGCCGCGGATCAGGTCCAGGGCACGGGCCAGTTGGTAATCCTGGGCCGGGTCGCCCAGCTTGATGACCGGCGGCGCCCCTTCGGCGGCCTTGTCGTCATGGGCGGGGGCGGCTTCGTCGCCCGCTGGCGCCGCGGGCTTGGCCGGCTTGCCGTCGGGATTGGTGAGCGCGTTGCGCAAACTGGCTTCCGAGCGGCGTTCCCGTTCGGGGACGTTGATGGGCTCGACCTTGGATTGCAGCACCTTGATGTCGGGTTCGATGCCCACCGCCTGGATCGAGCGGCCCGACGGCGTGTAGTACCGTGCCGTGGTCAGGCGCATGGAGCCGTATTGGCCCAACGGCATCAGCGTCTGCACCGACCCCTTGCCGAAGGACCGGGTCCCCAACACCACGGCGCGGCGATGGTCCTGCAACGCGCCGGCGACGATTTCCGACGCCGAGGCCGAGCCGTCGTTGACCAGCAGCACCACCGGCAAGCCGCCGGTGATGTCGCCGGGCTTGGCGTTGTAGCGTTGGGTGTCTTCCGGACGACGCGACCGGGTCGAGACGATCTCGCCCTTGTCCAGGAAGTCGTCGGAAACGGCGATGGCTTGGTCCAACAGGCCGCCGGGATTGTTGCGCAGATCGATGACGAAGCCGCCCAGTTCCTTGCCGATTTCCTTTTTGAGGGAATCCACGTGCTTGCGCAAATCGGTGTCGGTGGTGGCCGAAAACTGGGTGATGCGCACATAGCCGATCTTGCCCTCGGCATGGCTGCGCACGGTCTGGATCTTGATGACGGCGCGGGTCAGCTTGACGTCGAAGGGGGCGGTGCCGTTCCTGCGCACCGTCAGCTTGATGTCGGTGTTGACCATGCCGCGCATGCGGTCGACGGCTTCCGACAGCGACAGGCCCTGCACCGGCTCGCCGTCCAGGTGGGTGATGAAGTCGCCCGGTTGCAGGCCGGCGCGGAAGGCCGGGGTGTCGTCGATGGGCGACACCACCTTGACCCAGCCGTTCTCCATGGTCACTTCGATGCCCAGGCCGCCGAACTCGCCCTTGGTGTTGATGTCCATGTCCTTGGCGTTCTTGGCGTTCAGATAGCTGGAATGGGGATCCAGCGAGCTGAGCATGCCGTTCAGCGCCGCTTCCACCAAATCCTCGTCCTTGACCGGTTCGACGTATTCGGCCCGCACCTTCTCGAAGACGGTGGCGAACAATTCCATCAGGCGATAGGTTTCCTTGGATTCCGCGGCCATGGCCGGGGTCAGGAACGAACTCGCCAGCAGGGCGGTGGCGCTTGCGGCGATCATGGTCTTGCGAATCATCCGTGACCCTTACTTTTCTGTGCGGTAAGCCAAGGCTGAGGGTTGATGGGCTGCCCCTGGCGGCGCAGTTCCAGATAAAGCGAGGGTTTGGCTTCCTCCTCGCCCATCACGCCCACGGGTTCACCCGCCGTCAGCCTTTGTCCAACGGTGGCGTCGATCCGGGTCATCCCCGCAAGCAGCGTATGATAGCCTTCGCTGTGTTCGATGATCAAGAGCAGGCCATAGCCGCGGAACGGGCCGGCGAACGCCACCTGCCCGTCATAGGGGGCGACGATCTGGGCGCCCTTGCGGGTGGCGATGGACATGCCCTTGTTGACCACGCCCACCTCGTTGGGCTGGCCGAACCGTTCCACCACCCGGCCCTTGGCCGGAAACATCATCTTGCCCTGGGCGCTGGCGAAGGGTTTGTCGCTGGTCATCGGCCGGGCGTCGGCGGCGTCACGCGCCGCCTTTTCCACGGCGCGGGCGGCCTTTTGCGCCTCGATCTCGGCTTGGCGGGCTTCGGCCTGGGCCTTGATCTCCGCCTCACGCGCCGCGCGGGCTTCGGCCAGTTCCCGTTCCTGGCGTTCCTTTTCCGCCTTCCTGGCGGCGATTTCCGCCTCGCGCGCGGCTTTCTGGGCGGCGATCTCGGCTTCGCGGGCGGCTTTCTTCGCCGCCGCCTCGGCCTCGCGGGCGGCCTTCTCGGCGGCGGCCTTTTGCTGCGCTTCGACGATGCGGCGCTGGCGTTCCTCCTCCAGGCGCAGCATCAGTTCCCGCAAGTCCTGCGCTTCCTCGGCCAGCCGGCGCATGCGGTGTTCCGATTCCTCGGTCTCGGCGATGGCGGCGTATTGCAGGCTGGACTTGCGGTCCCACAATTCCTTCAGCCGCCGATGCTCGCCCTCCAGCCTGCCGGTGGTGGCGACGATGCGCTTGCGCTGGGCGACGATGTCGTCGCGCAGCCGCGCCATGGAATCGATCTCGTCCTTCAGGTCGTGGACGGATCGTTCGATCTGCGGCACCGCCGAGCGCAGCAGGATGGCCGACCGCACCGTCTCGGCCGGGGTCTGCGGCTGCGCCATCAAGGCTTCGGTGGGGCGCCAGGCCAGCCGTTCCAGGGCGGTCAGCACCCCGGTCATCTGTGACGAACGCCGCTGAAGCGCGTTGGCGCGGTCGCCTTCCAGCGCCTTCAGGTCTTCCAACTGGCGTTCCAGCTCGGACAGGGTTTCCTCGGCTTCCTGAGCGGCGCGGGCGGCCGCCACCATGTCGCCGCGAATATGGGTCAGCTCGTCGGAAATGACCCGCGCCTTGCGTTTGATCTCGGCGTGGTCGGCCTGGCTGCGCTTCAACTGGTCTTCCAGTTCACGCAGACGGCGGTCGGCGGCGGCGGCGTCGGGTTCCTGGGCGGAAACCCCGGACGCCGCCAGCCACGCGGCCATCAGCAGGAAAAGGGCCCTAGCCGGCCGCACGCAAATCCGCCATGGCGGCGCCGACCAGCGACTTTCCGGTCATCTCGGCCGGCTGCGCCAGGCCCAGAAGCGCCAACAGGGTGGGGGCGACGTCGGCCAGTCGGCCATCGGCGATGGACTTGATCCCGGCCGGCGGGTTGACCAGCACCAGATCCACCGGACCGGTGGTGTGGGCGGTGTGCGGTTCGTGGGTGTCGGGATCGCGCATCATTTCGGCGTTGCCGTGGTCGGCGGTGACCAGCATCACGCCGCCGGCCTCCTCCACCGCCTTTTCCAGCCGGGCCAGGCAGGCATCGACGGTGACGGCCGCCTTCATGGCGGCTTCCAGGATGCCGGTATGGCCGACCATGTCGCCATTGGCGAAATTGGCGATGATCAGGTCGTATTTGCCGGACCCGATGGCGGCCACCATGTTGTCGGCCACTTCCACCGCGCTCATTTCCGGTTGCAGGTCGTAGGTGGCGACCTTGGGGCTGGGCACCAGGATGCGGTCCTCGCCGGGATAGACCTGTTCGCGTCCGCCGTTGAAGAAGAAGGTGACGTGGGCGTATTTCTCGGTCTCGGCGATGCGCAGTTGGGTCAGGCCGGCGTTGGAAGCCACCTCGCCCAGGATGTTGGACAGGCTTTCCGCCGGGAACAAAGTGCCCAGCAGCTTGGACAAATCCTTGGAATATTCGGTCAGGCCCAGTTGCGCAGCCATGGTCACCGTGCGGGCGCGGGCGAAGCCGTCGAAGGCCGGATCGATCAGGGCGTGCAGGATTTCGCGGGCCCGGTCGGCGCGGAAATTGCCCATCAGCAGGCCGTCGCCGTCCTTCATGCCGGCATAGCCGCCCAAGGCCACCGGCAGCATGAATTCGTCGGTCTTGCCGGCATCATACGACGCCTGGATGGCGGCGACGGGGTCCAGGCTGCTGGCAGGATTCCCCAGCATCATGGCGTCGAAGGCCAGTTGCACGCGGTCCCAGCGCTTGTCGCGGTCCATGGCGTAATAGCGGCCGGAAATGGTGGCGATCTGGATGTCGTGGCCGGCGATGTCGGCCAGGAACTTGGCCATGTAGTCCTTGGCCGAGCTGGGCGGGGTGTCGCGGCCGTCCAGGAAGGCGTGCACCTTGACCGAAACACCAGCCCTGGCGGCGGACACCGCCAGGGCGGCCAGATGATCCTGGTGCGAATGCACGCCGCCGGGGCTCAACAGGCCCAGAACATGCAGCGCGCCACCCTTGGATTTCACCTTGGCGATGGCGTCCACCAACACTGGATTGGCGGTCAGCGAGCCATCGGCGACGGCGGCGTCCACACGGGGCAAATCCTGCATCACCACGCGGCCGGCGCCCAAATTCATGTGGCCCACTTCCGAATTGCCCATCTGCCCGTCGGGCAGCCCCACCGACAGGCCCGAGGTGGCCAACAGCGCGTGGGGGTAATCGGCCAGGAAGCGGTCCCAGGTGGGGGTGTCGGCCTGGGCGATGGCGTTGTCTTCGCGTTCGTCGCGGTGCCCCCAGCCGTCCAGGATGCACAGAACGACGGGGCGGGGTTTGCGGGCGGTGGTCATTGCCGAAGAGGTTTCCTGAAGATGCGGAAAATTCCAGCCGTCATATAGGATACGGCGCGGCGATTTTACACCTTTTCCGTCTTCGGGGCCATGGGGCAGGCATGGGAAAGGCGCACCGGTCGGCCCCGACCAGCCCAACCACCGCGAAGATGTGATCCGGGTGGAAACCATCCTGGGCAACACCGGCCACCACGATCTGTCGCGCACCGACGGCCCGGTGGGCACTTGGGGCCAGCGCCAGGAACAGGCGGTGAAGGATTGGCAAAGCCAGAACGGGCTGAAGGTGGATGGTCTGTTGAAACCGGGCGGCCCCACCACCCCGCCGGAATGGAAAAAGGATACGTTGAACGGCCAAGGCGATGCCTGGAAGAACTTCAACACTGCAATCGGCAAATTGTCCGGTGTCTCGGACACTGAAAAGTTCGTTTATGGGCAGATTTATGCCGCCGAGGGCGGCGATCACATCGATCCGAACAGCAATGCCTCATCGGGCATCACGCCGCAGACCCTGGAAGACGCCCGTAAGGCTGGCGCCGTTCCCGGATTGGACAATGTCCAAAGCCCCGGCGACCTTAGCACGGATCAACGCGCCGGGGTGATGCGCTGGTATTTCGACAAAACCATGGCGCGGGCGGGTGGCAGTGCCGCGCTGGACAAAATCAACGACCCGCTGGCCGCCGGCGCCCTGGCAGATACTTTGTATCGTCACGGCAGCAGCGGCGGCGCCACCCTGATCCAGAAGGCGATTAACCGAGTTAACGGCAACCAGAATCTCAAGGTTGATGGCGGCATGGGCAACGATACGCTCAAAGCCTATTCGGATCTGCTGTCCAAACCAGAAACCCGGGATAAGCTCCTAAACGAACTTGCCGAGATGCGAGACCGGGCAACCGAGGGCAAGGAAACGGCCCGCATGGATCATTATCGGCCGAAGCCATAGGGGGTCACCAGCGTGGCGTATCCCAGGTGATGATACGCCACTCCCCATCAATTAAGCGGACAAGGTGGGTCGTCGGCGGGCCGATATCGTTGCTGCATTTGTTGGTCTTCACCTCGCACTGACGATCTCGTAGATCGACCAGATAGTCGCCTGGCAGGGCGGGTTTATCCAGCAGTGTCACGGTTTCTCCGGCCTCGACTTTGCGGAGGGCGGAAATGCGGTATTTTGTATATAGCGCATGGCTTGTGTTGGTGCTGCGCAGGAATACCCGCCCATGGTGGTCACGGATCGCCAAGTGGCACAGCGCTTCGTCTTCGAGATCGTAACAGGCTGTTTTTGTTTCCACGGCGCAAATGGGGGAGATGGGCTTGCCGATGCAGGTGCTGGTGGTGGTTTTTTCGTCCCAGGTCAGGCTCCGCCACTGCCCCGGCGGGTCCGCCTTCCACTGATCCGCCGCGAATGCCGGATTGGACAGTAAAATCATTCCCAGCAAGGCCGTCCGCAAGGTGGCACGCATAAGACACACTCCCGTATTGGGGGTATTATGCCGATGCCGCCCCCTGGAAAGCAATTGCCCGATGAAACGCCCGCGCCGTCTGATCCTGATCCTGCTGCTCGCGGCCATGCTGGTTCCTGCCGGCGTGGCCTGGCTAGCTTGGTATAATTGGAACATCCGCAATACCTGGGTGCGCATATATCCGGTTTGTTACGCAGGCGGGACATATATCGATCTGGTCGAGCCGATGACGCCTCTGGCCAACCAGATGTTCGTGGAATGGTCGACAATGACCCGCCCGCATCATCGGCCCGAATATGCTGTCGGCATGGACAAATACATTCGCGTCAAGGACGGCAAGGTCTTTGCGCCGCTGTGGTATCAGACATTGGCAGGAATGGAGAACCGCCAGTTAGTCTGGTACATGAGTTCCGAGCTGGCGAAGATTTTGGGTAAGCCAGACCCCATTATTTGGGGCAATTGCCGAGATTTTGTGGACATGGCCACCATCTCGCGCCGGCAGGATTATGTGTACCGCTATCGCCTGTCGGAAAACGCCGAAGCGTTCTGGACTTTCCTGTCCTTCGGCGTCGATCGTGAACGTGACGGCGAATACAGCTGGGTCGGAAAATTGTTGTTGCCCTATGCCATCGATCCGGTGCTTGAGGATAATGAACCGCCGTTGCCGCGGTGATTGTCCCGGTCTGAGAGCACGGTCATTATTTCCAAGATATGATCGATGACCGCATCCTGCCGGTGCACTATTGCCCGTGGTGCGGCGAAAAACTGCCGCAAAGCCTGCGTCCGCAGTGGTTGGAGCGTCTGGCCGCCCTGGGCCTGGACGAGGACAGCCCCCACATCCCCGCCGATCTGAAATCCGATACATGGTGGAAATGCGAAGGGCTGTGACGGGATGACGGCTTACCGCCAGCCCACTTCGTGGGCGAAATCGGCCATGGCCTGTTGGCGGTGCAGCCATTCGGCGGGCGGGTATTCGCCGTCGCGACGGGCGCGGCCCTCGGTCTCGGCCACAGTTTGGGCCAGGGGTGGCAACCCGACCTTGGCGCGGCGCAGGTCGACGTCTTCCTCGTTCTCGATGGGCAACGGCATCAGATGGCCGTCGTCGTCCCAATCCAATTGGGTGCCGTAAAGCTGCGGCCGGCCCTCGAAGGCGCGGATGCGGTCTTCCAGGATGGCTGGGTGGCGGGCGGGAATGTCGCCGCGATTGGCCGCCGACTTCATCAGGGTCAGGCAGCGGCGCTGGAAGGCCGGGCGCGAGATGGCGTGCAAGGCGATCAGGAACGCCGCCTCGACGGCGTCGTCGCCCACTTCCGAGGCCAGCGGCCAGCCTTCCTCGTCCACCGCCAGTTCCAGTTCGCGGGCGTTGGCTTCATGCAGGGCCCGCATGTCCGGGTGATAGCCGGCGAACAATTCGCCCGACAGCGCCAGTTGCTGGCGCAGCCGGCGATCGCTCTCGGCCATGTGCAGCAAATGATCACGCAACGGAATGGACCTCCCCGGTGTGGTGGCGCAAGACCCGCCCGAACGGGCGGTGAATCGGTATGTCGATGCCAATTAAACCGTTTTGTTGCCGCCGTCCACCCTTCATCACGTATGGGCAAAGACAACGGGCGGCCCGCCATGCGGACCGCCCGTGAAAGGCTTCGTCAAAAAGCGGTCAGACCTCGCGGATGCCGGTCAGGAAGCGATCGACCTCGCCGCGCAGGGTTTCCGATTGCTGCTGCAATTCCTCGACCGCCCGCAGCACGTCCTTGGCCGCCTCGTCGGTTTCGTGGATGGTGCGGCTGACCTCGGCGATGTTTTCGTAGACCTGGTTGGTGCCGCTGGCCGCGTGGTCGATGTTGCGGGCGATTTCCTGGGTGGCGGCCCCTTGTTCCTCGATGG
>JAIWOG010000275.1 GCA_020217035.1 Magnetospirillum sp.
CGGCGGCGATGGCGGTGGTGATGCCGTCCATGGAGGAAATGGTGGTGCCGATACCCTGGATGGCGCCAACAGTTTGATGGGTTTCCCTTTGGATGGTGGACACCTGGGCCGAGATGTCCTCTGTCGCCCGCACCGTCTGGCGGGCCAGATTCTTGACTTCCGAGGCGACGACGGCGAAGCCCTTGCCGGCGTCGCCGGCCCGCGCCGCCTCGACTGTGGCGTTCAAGGCCAACAGGTTGGTCTGTTCGGCGATGCCGGTGATCATCACCACGATCTCGCCGATCTTGTCGGCGGCGCCGGCCAGGCCGTTGACGCGGGAATTGACGCCCTGGGCCTCGGTGGTGGCGTTGGCGGCGACGTCGTTGGACATGGCCACCTGCTGGGCGATCTCGGTGATGGAATTGGACAATTCCTCGGCGGCTTCCGCCACCATGCGGACGTTCTGGTTGGCGTCGTTGGCGTGTTGCGCCACCGACTGCGCTCGTTCCGTGGCGCTGTCGGCGGAAGCCACCATGCGCCGCGCCGTCTGCCCCATCATGTCGGCGGATTGCGCCACCGTATCAAGCACCTTGGCCACGGCGGATTCGAAACTACGGATCAGCTCTTCCAGGCGGCGCATGCGGGCTTCGCGGGCGGCGGCGGCCTGGCGGGCTTCTTGTTCCATGGCCTGCTTGGCGATGGTGTTGTCCTTGAACACCTGGACGGCGCGGGCGATGTCGCCCACCTCGTCAGCGCGATCCAAGGCGGGGACGTCGATGGAGGTGTCGCCCCGGGTCAGCGCCCCCATGCGTTGGGTCATGTCCTGGATGGGGGTGGTGATGATGCTTCTCAGGCCCCAGCGGATGCCGAGCACGGCGAAGATGGTGGCGAAGACGCCGCCGACGGCCAGGAAGGTCAGAATCTTGTTCAGTTTGGCCTTGGCCTCGGTGGTGGACAGCGACGAGGACAGAACGGCGATGACGTCGCCCTTTTCCATGCCCATGGCGCCATGGCAGGCGTAGCACACCTCTTGGTCGGCGCCGTCGGTGACGCCCAGAACGATGGGATAGGCATAGCGGTAGGCGCCGTCGACGAAGCGGCCGACGGCCTGCTTGGTGGCGATGGCTTCGCGGTCGATGTCGTCCACCGGCAGCTTGGGCTTGTGGTCGGGTTCGACCTCGGCCATGTAGGTCACCACCTTCTCACCCCAGGCCGACCATACCTTGCCGGGGTAGTGGACGTTGCGGCTGTCGAACCAGTTGTTGAACACCTGGATGCCGATGTTGTCGCCGTCTTCAGGCCGTTTGGCCATGACGTTCAGAATCAACGCGTGCAGCGAGGTCATCTCGTTGGACGACAATTGTTGTAATTGCCGCTCCATCTCGGCCCGTTCGAAGCGGGCGATGACCAGGACGACACTGAGGATCAACGCGATGACGCCGACGCCCACAAGGATCATGAAACGGCTGGACAGCCGAAGGTTCCGCCAGGCTTTCACTCAAGTCACCTGTTCTAGCGCCATGGGCACGAACCCCGGACCCTTGGCGCAGGTTACGTTTCCCCCCAAAGAATGTATTATGAAAGGCCGGCGTTGGAAACACCGGCCTTTCCAGGAGTGCGTAAAAACTTTCGATACTTTGGAATAATTACGAACGCACCAAGGATTCGTAATCGGTGATCAGCATTTTGCTGATTTCACCAGGGGTAAAGGTATAAGAGGCGATTTCGCGCACAGGCGTGACTTCGGCGGCGGTGCCGGTCAGGAAACATTCGCTGGCCTTGGCCATCTCTTCCGGCTGGATGGCGCGTTCCACCACTTTCAGGCCGCGCTTCTTGGCGATGTCGATGACGGTGCGCCGGGTGATGCCGTCCAGGAAGCAGTCGGGGGTGGGGGTGTGCAACTCGCCGTCGAAGACGAAGAAGACGTTGGCCCCCGTCGCCTCGGCGACCTGGCCGCGATAATCCAGCATCAGCGAGTCTTCGTAGCCTTCCGCCTCGGCCTTGTGCTTGCTCATGGTGCAGATCATGTAAAGGCCCGCCGCCTTGGACGCGGTCGGCGCGGTTTGCGGATGCGGGCGGCGCCAGTCGCTGATGTTCAGGCGGATGCCGCGCATGCGGGCTTCCGGCGACCAATAGCTGGGCCACACCCAGCAGGCGATGGCGACGTGGATCTTGTTGGCTTGCGCGGCGACGCCCATCATCTCGGAGCCGCGCCAGGCGATGGGACGGACATAGCCGTCGACGATGTTGTTGGCCTTGACGGTGGCGATGGTGGCGGCGTCGATCTCGGCAGCCGAATAGGGCACCTTCATGCCCAGGATGTCGCCGGACTTGACCAGCCGTTCCGAATGTTCGGTCAGCTTGAACACCTTGCCGCCGTAAACCCGTTCCCCTTCGAACACCGCCGAACCGTAATGCAGCCCGTGGGTCAGCACGTGCACCTTGGCGTCGCGCCAGGGGATCAGTTCGCCGTCGAACCAGATGAAGCCGTCACGATCGTGGAAGGGGACTAGGTCAGCCATGATATTCCGTCCGAAAGGGGTGAAACGTCACAAAATTACTCTTCACTCTTGCCATGCGTAACATTTTGAGCGATATATGTCAACATGACTGACGTAAAGACGCCCATCAATCCCCTGTTCCTGCGCGAGGAAGAGCTGCGCCAGGGTATCGAGTTGCTGTTTTTCGCCTATCGCGATTTCACCGCCGAGCCAGACGCCATCCTGGCCGAATACGGCTATGGACGGGCGCATCACCGCGTCATCTATTTCGTCGGCCGCAATCCCGGCATGACGGTTTCCGACCTGTTGGCCATCCTGCACATCACCAAGCAGTCGCTGTCCCGCGTGCTGGGCCAGTTGGTCGAGGAAGGGTTCATCACGCAACGTCCCGGCACCATCGACCGCCGCCAGCGTTTGCTGGAACTGACGGAAAAAGGCACCGAGTTGGAACGCCAGCTGACCGAACGGCAACGCGCCCGTTTCGCCGCCGCCTATCGCGACGCCGGGGCCGAGGCGGTGGAAGGCTTCCGCAAGGTGATGCTGGGCCTGATCGACGAAGCCGACCGCACCCGCTTTCCCCAGCGCGGGCCGGGCTGGCGCTGACGGGGGGCGCATGGACGACAAACCGCATGTTCTGGTGGTCGATGACGACGACAGGTTGCGGCAATTGCTGCGCAAATACCTGTCGGACAACGGCTATCTGGTCAGCACCGCCGCCTCGGCGGCCGAGGCGCGGACCAAGCTGGCCGTGGTCGAGCCCGACATGCTGGTTCTGGACGTGATGATGCCGGGCGAGGATGGCCTCAGCCTGACTCGCGACCTGCGGCGAAACCGTGCCATTCCCATCTTGCTGCTGACCGCCATGGGCGAGGCCGAGGACCGCATCAACGGCCTGGAAACCGGGGCCGACGACTACCTGACCAAGCCCTTCGAGCCGCGCGAGCTGCTGCTGCGCATGGCGTCGATCCTACGCCGCGCCCCCAAGGCCGAGCCGGCGGCGGCGCGGGTCCTGCGTCTGGGCGCCTATGTCTGGGACATGGCCCGGGCCGAGTTGCGGCAAGGCGACGAGATGGTGCACCTGACCACCGCCGAACGCGACCTGCTGGGCATCTTGGCCGAACAGGCCAACCAATCGGTCAGCCGCGACGATCTGGCGGCCCGCACCGGCAACGCCGCCAATCCCCGTGCAATCGACGTCCAGGTGACGCGGCTCAGGAAGAAACTGGAAGACGATCCCAAGTTGCCGCGTTACCTGCAAACGGTGCGTGGCCAGGGCTACATGCTGAGGCCGGACTGACATGGCGGCGGACGCGGAACGCTGGTTCAAGCGCATCCTGCCCCAGGGCTTGCTGGGACGTTCGCTGCTGATCATCGTCACGCCCCTGATCGTGGTGCAACTGGTGTCGACCTACATCTTCTACGCCAGCCACTGGGACACCGTCGCTCGGCGTCTGGCGACCGGCCTGGTGGGGGATGTCGGCGCGGTGATCGAAAGCCTGCGCGCCTTTCCCGGCCCCGAGAACCGCCAGCGCATCATCGGCATCGCCGCCAGCCGCATGGATCTGGATATCCGTTTCGAGATGGGCGGCATCCTGCCCAACACCGTCATGCCCAAACCCTCGGGGATCATGGAGACGGCGTTGCACGCCGCCCTGGCCGAACGGCTGCAGCGTCCGTTCCTGATCGACGCCCGCTCGCACGAGCGGGAAGTGGCGGTCCGGGTGCAATTGTCCGACGGCTTGCTGGAAGTGTTCGTGCCGCGCAAACGGCTGTTCAGTTCGACCACCTACATCTTCGTGCTGTGGATGGTGGGGACTTCGCTGCTGCTGTTGGGCATCGCCACCATCTTCATGCGCAACCAGGTGCGCAGCGTGCGCAAGCTGGCCGTCGCCGCCGACGCCTTCGGCAAGGGGCGCGACGTGGCCAACTTCAAGCCGGAAGGGGCGGCCGAGGTGCGTCAGGCGGCGCAAGCCTTCAACCTGATGCGAGACCGCATCAAGCGGCAGATGCAGCAACGCACCGAGATGCTGGCCGGGGTGTCGCACGATTTGCGCACGCCGCTTACCCGCATGAAGTTGCAGGTGGCCATGTTGGGCGACGCCGACGGCCGGGCCGAGTTGGAAGAAGACGTCGCCGAGATGGAGCAGATGGTGGAAGGCTATCTGGCCTTCGTCCGCGGCGAAGGCGGCGAGGCTTCGGTGCCCACCGACCTGTCGGCCCTGGTCGCCGAGGTGGTCGGCCGGTTCCGTCGCGAAGGTCGCGACTTGGACCTGCACGTGGAAGATACCTTGGTCATGCCCATCAAGCCCCAGGCCATGGCCCGGGTGATCGGTAACCTGATCGGCAACGCCCTGCGTTACGGCGGCCATGTATGGGTGCGGGTGGGCAAGCGTCCCGACGCGGCCGAGATCGTCGTCGACGACGACGGTCCCGGTATTCCCGAGGAATCCCGCGAACAGGTGTTCAAGCCGTTCTTTCGCATGGAACGCTCGCGCAACCTGGCCACCGGCGGTGTCGGGCTGGGCCTGACCATCGCCCGCGACATCGTGCGCGGCCATGGCGGCGACGTGCTGCTGGAAGACAGCCCGCTGGGCGGTCTCAGGGCGCGGATCAGGTTGCCGTTGTAATCAGGCGCCTTGCGCGTTGGCGCCATAGGATTTGAACTTTTCCAGCACCACCGCCATCTCGGCCGCCGGCAGCACCGGCGGCGCCCCCAGCGGCAGCAGCCGCAGGTACAGGTCGCACAGGAACTCGATTTCCACCGCCACGTCCACCGCCTGGGCTAGGTCGCGGCCGATGGCGATCATGCCGTGATGGGCCAGCAGACAGGCGCGGCGGCCGTCCAAGGCCCTAAGCGCGCCATCGGACAATTCCTGGGTGCCGAAAGTGGCATAAGGGGCGCAGCGCACGTCCGAGCCGCCAGCGATGGCCACCATGTAATGAAAGGCCGGCAGGGTCTTGCCCAGCACCGCCAAGGCGGTGGCGGCGGGGGAATGGCAATGGACGACGGCGCCGGCATCGGGACGGGCGGCATAGATGTCGCGGTGGAAACGCCATTCGCTGGACGGCTTCCAGGACCCGTTCCAGGCACCTTGCATATCCATGACGACCAGTTGGTCGGCTTGCAGCACATCCGCCGCGACGCCCGAGGGGGTGACGACGAAACCACCACCCTGGCGTACCGAGACATTGCCCGAAGCGCCCTGGTTCAGGCCGCGATCGGCCAGCATTCGGACGGCGGCGATGATGGCATCCATGCTAGGCCGCCTTTTCCGGGAACAGGGCCGCCAAGCCTTCCGGGCTGGCGGCACAAACTCCGCGTTCGGTGATCAGGCCGCTGACCAGGCGGGCCGGGGTGACGTCGAAGCCCCAATTTCCCGCGGGACTGCCGTCGGGGGTCACCTGCACGGTGACGATGGCGCCGCTTTCGGTCTTGCCGGTCATGTGGGTCTGTTCGGTGACGTCGCGTTCCTCGATGGGGATTTCCTTCACCCCGTCGGCGACGTTCCAGTCGATGGTGGGGCTGGGCAGCGCCACGTAGAAGGGGACGCCGTTGTCCTTGGCCGCCAGCGCCTTCAGATAGGTGCCGATCTTGTTGCACACGTCGCCCAACCGGGTGGTGCGGTCGGTGCCGACGATGCACAGATCGACCATGCCATGCTGCATCAGATGGCCGCCGGTATTGTCGGCGATCACCGTGTGCGGCACGCCGTGCCAGTTCAGTTCGCGGGCGGTCAAGGATGCGCCCTGATTGCGCGGCCGGGTCTCGTCCACCCAGACATGGACGGGAATGCCGGAATCATGGGCCTTGTAGATGGGGGCAAGCGCCGTGCCCCAGTCGACGGTGGCCAGCCAGCCGGCGTTGCAATGGGTCAGCACGTTGACCCGTTCGGCACCCTTGGCCTTGGCCTTGTCCCAGGCGGCTTTGATCAGCGTGGCGCCGTTGTCGCCGATGGCCGAGTTGATGGCGACGTCCTCGTCGCAGATTTCGGCGGCGCGGGCGTAAGCGGCGACGACACGGTCGGATTCCGGCACCTTGCCCAGGGCGGCGATCATCTCGTCCAGCGCCCATTTCAGGTTGATGGCGGTGGGGCGGGTGGCGTGCAGGATGTTGTAGGCGACGGTCAGCGCCAGATCGGACGAATTGGCCCGCGCCGCCAGCGCCATGCCGTAGGCGGCGGTGGCGCCGATCAGCGGCGCACCGCGCACCAGCATGGCCTTGATGGCATGCGCCGCGTCGGCCAGGCTTTCCAGGCGGACGGTCACCAATTCGTGGGGCAGGCGGGTCTGGTCGATGATTTCCACCGCCCAGCCGTCTTTGGCCAGCCAGATGGTGCGGGTGGGGCTGCCGTTGATCTTCATGCGGTCACGTCCTCGGTGGTTCGGTGCGCACCATAAGCAAGCCGTCGGCCCGACGCAACGGCCCACCCGGCAGGATACATCCTAAAGGTGAGGATTGCGCACAAACGAACATATCCCTTTGCTGACTTATCCCCGCATCTATAACAGGGTTACCATCAATTGGTAGTGAGGCGCACCCATAGGGTCGGCGCCTCTTTTTGTCAAATGAACAAGATGGAGGGCGAGATGAACACGCAACGCCCCCAATGCGGATGGGTACAAGGACGCGGCCAGCCGGACGACCTGGACGGACTGCACCAGATATTGTTGTGCGCGACCCGACGGGGCTGCGACGCCAACGTGGAATGCAGCGAGCGGGCGCTGGAACTGGTGCTCAGCGCCACGCGCGCCCAGATCAAGTCCGAGGTGGAATCCTAAGCCTTCAAAACCCGGCCGGCCACGGCATCAAGCTTGGCCGCCAGGGCGGGGGCGATCTTATCCTTGTGGGTGATGACGGCGTGTTCCAGGGCGGTGTGGCAGCCCTTGGCGCAGGGACCGACGCGTCCCCCCACATGGGGGACCACAGCCTTGACCAGGGCGCGGGCGCGGTCGGCGTTTTCCAGCAGCACCTTGACCACCTGCTCCACCGTCACCGCGTCATGGTCGGGGTGCCAACAATCGTAATCGGTGACCATGGCGACGCTGGCGTAGCACATCTCGGCCTCGCGGGCCAATTTGGCTTCCGGCATGTTGGTCATGCCGATGACGTCGCAGCCCCATTGACGATACAGGTTGCTTTCGGCCTGGGTGGAAAATTGCGGGCCTTCCATCACCAGATAGGTTCCGCCGCGAACCGCCCGGATGCCGGCGCTTTCCGCCGCCTTTTCGACCATGTCGCCCAGACGGCCGCAGACCGGATGGGCCATGGACACGTGGGCCACCAGGCCGGTCTCGAAGAACGACTTGGTCCGCGCGAAGGTGCGGTCGACGAATTGGTCGACGATGACGAAGGTGCCGGGGGGAAGTTCTTCCTTCAGCGAGCCCACCGCCGACACCGACAAAATCTCGGTGACGCCGGCCCGCTTCAGGGCGTCGATGTTGGCGCGGAAGTTCAGTTCCGACGGCGGAATGCGGTGGCCGCGGCCATGGCGGGGCAGGAAGACCAGCTTTTGTCCGTCCAACTCGCCGAACAGGAATTCGTCGGAGGTTTCGCCGAACGGGCTGTCGACGCGGCGCCATTGCTTGTTGGTCAGGCCGTCGATGTCGTAGACGCCGGAACCGCCGATGATGCCGAGGACGGGTTGGGTCATGCTGGTCTCCCTGGGAAAATACCTGGATGGATTAAAACAAAAAGGCCGCCATCGCAAGGATGGCGGCCAATTCGTTCCCGCCCTGCCGAAGCGGGCCGGTCCGGCAGGGCCGGTATTAGTGGATGTTCTTCCAGATCTGACGCTTCAGCGCGTACAGCATGGCGGTGAACACCGCCAGGAAGATCATCACCTTGAGACCCAGGGACTTGCGCTCGTCCAGTTCGGGCTCGGCGGCCCAGTTCAGGAAGGCGGTGATGTCCTTGGCCAGCTGTTCCGGGGTGGCCTTGGTGCCGTCGGTGTAGCTGACCAGGTCTTCCATCAGCTGGGGCGGCATGCCGATGGCGTAGCCGGGGAAGTACTTGTTGAAGTACTTGCCTTCGGGGATGGCCACGTCATGCGGGATCTCTTCCGAGAAGCCCAGCATCAGGCTGTAGATGTAGTTCGGTCCGCCGACGCGGGCCTTGGCCATCAACGACAGGTCGGGGGGCAGGGCGCCACCATTGGCCGCAGCCGCGGCCTTGTCGTTGGGGAAGGGGTTGATCCACTTGTCCGAGGGACGACCCGGACGCATGTGGACTTCGCCTTCGTCGTTGGGAGCGTCGGCGAGTTCACGGGCCGCGGCGACGGTCTTGATCTCTTCCTCGGTCAAGCCGACGGCCGACAGGTTGCGATAGGCAACCAGACGCAGGCCATGACAGTTGGAGCAGACGCCGTTGAAGACCTCGAAACCACGCTTCAACTGGGCCTGGTCATAGCGACCGAAGAAGCCTTCCCAGGAAAAGCCCGGCTTCATCAGCGGCTCGGCGGCCCCGGACGCCAGGGCGGCGCCCGAGGAAACCATCAGACCGGCGGCCGCGATGGCGGAAAGGATGAGCTTACGCATTATGCCTTCTCCTTCAGCACGGCGGCCGCGATGCTGGCCGGCAGGGCCTTGGGCTTCTCGATCTTGCCGATCAGCGGCAGCAGGATCAGGAAGTGGGCGAAGTAATAGACGGTGGCGATCTGGCTGGCCGGAACGTACCAACCTTCGGCCGGCTTGCCGCCCAAATAGCCCAGGAACAGGCAGTCGGCCAGGAACAGCCAGAAGAACTGCTTGTAGATCGGGCGGAACTTGGCGGAACGCACCTTCGAGGTGTCCAGCCAGGGCAGGAAGAACAGCACGATGATGGCGGCGAACATGGCCAGAACGCCCAGCAGCTTGTCCGGAACCGCGCGCAGGATGGCGTAGAACGGCAGGAAGTACCATTCGGGCACGATGTGCGGCGGCGTCACCATCGGGTTCGCCGGGATGTAGTTGTCCGGTTCGCCGAAGAAGTTCGGAGCCCAGAACACGAAGCCCAGGAAGAACATCAGGAACAGGCCGATGCCGAACAAATCCTTGATGGTGTAGTAGGGGTGGAAGGGGATGGAATCCGCTTCGCCCTTCATTTCCACGCCCAACGGGTTGTTGGACTTGACGGTGTGCAGCGCCCAGACGTGGATCACCACCAGGCCGACGATGACGAACGGCAGCAGGTAGTGCAGCGAGAAGAAGCGGTTCAGCGTCGGGTTGTCGACGGCGAAGCCACCCCACAGCAGGGTCACGATGTGCTCGCCAACCACCGGGAAGGCCGAGAACAGGTTGGTGATCACGGTGGCGCCCCAGAAGGACATCTGTCCCCACGGCAGCACGTAGCCCATGAAGGCGGTGGCCATCATCGCCAGGAAGATCAGGATGCCGACCCACCAAAGCACCTCACGCGGGGCCTTGTACGATCCGTAATAGAGGTTACGGAAGATGTGGATGTACACCATGATGAAGAACATGGAGGCGCCGTTCATGTGCAGATAACGGATCAGCCAGCCATAGTTCACGTCGCGCATGATGCG
>JAIWOG010000276.1 GCA_020217035.1 Magnetospirillum sp.
TTCGACCGAGTCGAAGGCCAGCGCGGTGTGCGACGAATAGTTCATCACTAGGAAGATGCCGGTCAGCAGCATGATCACCAGCACGAACGCGGCCAACGAGCCGAAGTTCCACCAGTAGTTCAGGTTGCGGGGCGTGGGATAGTCGATGGCAGAATGCTGCATCATCGAGAAGATGGGCAGCCGCTGATCCAGCCAGCTGATCACCTTGTTGTTGGTTTGAAAACCGCTCATGGCCGATCCTTACCCGATACGGATGGTGGTGTCGGACGTGAAGGCGTATTTCGGCACCGGCAAATTCAGCGGCGCCGGACCCTTGCGGATACGCCCGGACGTGTCGTAGTGGGAACCGTGGCAGGGGCAGAACCAGCCGCCGAAATCACCCTTGGGGTCGGCGGCCTTCTGGCCCAGCGGCACGCAACCCAGATGGGTGCAGACGCCGATGACGACCAGCCATTCCGGCTTCTGCACGCGGCTGGCGTCGGTCGCCTTGTCGCGCAGGTCGGCGGTGTCGTCCTTGGTGGCGCTGGCAATGTCGTCATCGGTGCGGCGACGCACGAAGACCGGCTTGCCCTGCCAAACGACGGTGATCGCCTGTCCGGGTTGGATGGTGGCCAAATCCACGTCGGTGGTGGACAATGCCAAAGTATCGGCGGCCGGGTTCATGCTGTGCACGAACGGCCACAGGGCGGCGGCGGTCCCTGCCGCGCCGACAGCGGTAGTGGCATACAGCAGGAAATCCCGCCGAGTTTGCCCATCCGTCGACGAGGGCTGGGCATGCGTAGCCGAATCAGCCATGACTTAACCTCTTGTTGGCCCGCGGAAGCGGCCCTATTAACCACATTGCCCCTTGCGATTCAACAGGGGAGTCAATTGAACATAAGTGACAGCTAATCAAGGTGGCCTCCTTCAGAGGGTGGCGTACCTGCCCGAACGGGTGGCGGATTGAGGATTCTCTATGGATTTGTTGCGTCTCGCCTTGTTTCAGCCGGACATCCCACAGAATGCGGGCACCCTGATACGCCTTTCGGCCTGCCTGGGAATTCCACTCGACGTCATCGAGCCTTGCGGCTTCCTGTGGGATGAAAAGCGCATGCGTCGCGCCGGCATGGATTACGTCGACCACGCCCGGGTCACCCGCCACCCCTCCTATTCCAGTTTTCGCCAATCCCTGGGGGTTGGGCGGCTGGTGTTGCTGACCACCGCCGGCGGCCAGCGACTGGACGGCTTTTCCTTCCGGCCCGGCGATGTCATCATGGTGGGCCGGGAAAGCGCCGGGGTGCCCGACGAGGTGGCGGCCGACGCCTGCGCCCGTGTCCGTATCCCCATGGCGGCGGGCCTGCGCTCGCTGAACGTGGCCCTGGCCGCCAGCTTGGCGGTGGGCCAAGCCTTGGGGCAATTGAACGCCTATCCGCCGGAGACCGGGTCATGAGCACCGACGCGAAAGTCCTTTACGATGCCGAGAAGGCCCAGGCCTATGACCGCCGGGTGCGCGACGCCATCCCGGGCTACGAAGCGCTGCACCAATTGTCGTGCATGGTGCTGGCGGAATGCACCGGCGGCCAGGGCCGGGTGTTGGTGGTTGGCGCCGGCACCGGCGGCGAATGCGTCGCCCTGGCCCAAGCCTGTCCTGCTCTTCACGTGGTGGGCGTCGACCCGGCCGGCGACATGCTGGCCCATGCCGAACGCAAGGTCGCCGAATATGGCCTGAACGCCCGGGTGCGGCTTTATCCGTCCAAGGTGTCGGAACTGCCGAAATTCGAGCCCTTCGACGCCGCCACCTTGCTGCTGGTGCTGCATTTCTTGGCCGATGACGGCGCCAAGCTGGGCTTGCTGACCGACATCGCCGAGCATCTGAAGCCCGGCGCCCCCCTGGTCCTGGCCGACTTGTTCGGACCCGGCTGGGACGATCCATGGCAGGCTCAGTTGCGGCTGTTTTGGGAACATCTGCAAAAATCCGCCGACATTCCGGCGGAAGACATCGAACGCGGCTTCCGCCACGTGGACCGCAACATCCATCCGGTCACCGAGGATCGCATGGCCCAATTGCTGGATCAGGCCGGCTTCGAGCCGCCCCGGCCGTTCTTCCGGGCGCTTTGCTTCGGCGGTTGGGTGACCCGGCGGAAAGCTTAACCCCGCAGATAGGTGCTGCGCACGACGCCCAAATCCATGGCCTGGCAGGAATCCAGGCGCAGGTGGGTACGCCGTGGCGAAGGCAGGAAGCGGGGGATGCCCCGGCCCAGCAACAGCGGCAGGGTGAACAGGTCGTAGCGGTCGATCAAGTCGGCGTCGATGAAGGCCCGAAGCGTGTGGGCGCCGCCATCCACATAAATGTCGCCTTGGCAGTCCCGCCGCAGTTCTTCGGCCAGGATGGCGACGTCGCCGGCAAATCTTTCCACGCAATGATCGACGGCGGGAAGCGGACGGTGGGTCAGCACCACCACCCGTTTGCCGGCATAGGGCCAATGGTCGAAGCCGGCGATCATGTCGTAGGTGGCGCGGCCCACCACCACGCATTCCACCTGCGCCATCAACTGGGCATAACCAAAATCGGCGCCTTCGTAAGGGGCCAGCCAGCCAATTCCGCCATCGGCATCGGCGATATAACCGTCGATGCTGGCAGCCATGAAGACGCGTATCTGGGGCACTGGATCAGTCGAACAGGCTGGACACCGAGCGTTCTTCCGAAATGCGCTGGATGGATTCGGCCATCAGCGGCGCGATGGTGATCTGGCGGATGTTGTGGGCCAGTTTCACCGCCTCGGTGGCGGGGATGGAATCGGTGACCACCAGTTCCTCCAGCGGCGACGAGGTGACGCGGGCCACCGCGCCGCCCGACAGCACGCCATGGGTGACATAGGCCGACACCGACACGGCGCCCGCCTTCATCAGCGCCTCGGCGGCGTTGCACAGCGTGCCGGCGGAATCGACGATGTCGTCCACCAGGATGCAGCGGCGGCCTTTGACCTCGCCGATGATGTTCATCACTTCCGACACGCCGGCGCGTTCGCGGCGCTTGTCGATGATGGCCAAATCGGCGTCGATGCGCTTGGCGATGGCGCGTGCGCGGACCACGCCGCCGACGTCGGGCGACACCACCATGACGTTGTCATAGCGGGCGCGGATGTCGTTGGTGAACACCGGGGCGGCGTAGAGGTTGTCCAGCGGAATGTCGAAGAAGCCCTGAATCTGGCCGGAATGCAGGTCCAGGGTGACCACGCGGTCGGCGCCGGCGGTGGTGATCAGGTTGGCCACCAGCTTGGCCGAGATCGGCGTGCGGGGGCCGGACTTGCGGTCCTGGCGGGCATAGCCGAAATAGGGGATCACCGCGGTGATGCGCCGGGCGCTGCCGCGCTTCAGGGCGTCCAGGGTGATCAGCAGTTCCATCAGGTTGTCATTGGTGGGATAGCAGGTGGATTGGACCACGAAGACGTCCTCGCCGCGCACGTTCTCGTGCACTTCCACGAACACTTCCATGTCCGAGAACCGGCGCACGCTGGCCTTGGTGATGGACATGTTCATGTATTCGGCGATCGCTTCCGCGAGCGGGCGATTGCTGTTGCAGGCGAGAATTTTCATGGCTGGGTACCTGTGGGTTTGGTCCTGGATGCCGGCTTGGCCTGCTTGGCCTTGGCCGACGACGATGTCTTCTTGGCGCTTTTCTTCGACGTCTTGGTCGCCGTCTTGCCCGCCTTTGCCGGTTTCGTCGGCGTGGCGACGACCTTGCCGGGAGGCGTGGTCGGGGCCGCCGATGGCGGTACCTGGGGCGATCCGGCCTCGGTCAGCGGCGCCGGTTCGGCAGGCGGCGGCGGTTCGGTGCGCGCTGGTTCTTTCTCTTCTTGTGAATCGGGCTTTCCTATATCAGCCGGACCCGGTTCTGTAAACTGCCTTGACCCGGCTGCATTTTCCTGATCCTTGCGGTTGCGTTCGTCGGCCCGCAGCACCTCGGCGATGGATTGGGCGCCGCCCTCGGCGATGTCGCGGGCCAGGCTGCCCCAGGGCAGCTTCAAACGGTCGCGGGGAACCGAACCGCCCTGGTCGATGCGGGCCAGTTGCGGGCCTTTGCCGTCGCCGCGTTTGACTTGCCAGGACACGGTGACCAGATCCTCGACCGCTCCCATCTGGGCGATGGTGACGGTGCCGACCACCGTGGTGGGCGCGTCCTCGGACAAGGTGATGCCGCGATGCTCCAATGCCTTCATCAACGCTCGGGTCAGCGATTGGTCGCCGTCGCCGGGCAAGCCGTTGATCGGCGCCAGCCGGGTGGTCAAAGGCGGCGGCAGATCGGCGACGGCCAGTTGCGGCTTGGCGTCGGGGTCGTCCAGCAGCGGCAGGAAGCGGGCGGTCGCTTGGGCGGCGGCGATCTTGGCCGGCAGGGTGGCGCTGGTGGACAGCCGCCCCATCTCGCTGCCGTCGGCGTCGGTCAAGCGCCACAGGATCACGCTTTCGTCGGGCCTGACCTCGATCACCCGGCCGAAGCCGGGGCCGTGGCGCAGGGTCAGCGGCACCTCGCTGTTCTCGAAGGCGGCGATGGTGGCCTCGGCCAGGGCCTGCCCGCCGGGCAGGGTGTCGGGGACCCGCAACGCCACGCCGCGTCCCAATTTCGGGCGGGTCAAGGCGCTGGGGCCGCCTTTGGCCGGGTCGGGCTTGAACGGCCGGGGGATGGTCTCGCAGGCGGCAAGGACCAGGATCAACCCGGCGACCAGGGCCAGACGCGGCGTCAGCCTCATCCGCCGGCGACCATGGCGACGCAACCGACGAACGTCGCCAGCAACAGGAAGGCGGCGAACATCAGGAAATGCGGCATGGGTCAGCGCTCCAGCACGATGACCGACAATTGCCGGCCGTAATCCTTTTCCCCGGCCAGGGTGGCGCGGCGATAGCTGAAGAAGCGGGCGCCGTCGCGACAGGTGTCGGCGGGCACCCGGGTGACGTCCACCAGACCCAGCCGCGCCAGCTTGCGCGACACGTAGCCCGGCAGGTCGAACAAGTGATGGCCGTCGCGTCGGGAAGGCGCGAAGAAATCGGCGTTGTCGGCGCTCTCGGCCAGGAAGGGGGCGGGGAAATCGGGGCCCACCTCATAGGAACGCTGGCCGATGCACGGGCCGATGGCGCCGACGATGTTCTTAGGCTTGGCCCCCAGTTCCACCATGCGGGCGACCGTGTTTTCCAAGATGCCGCCCACCGCGCCTTTCCAGCCGGCATGGGCGGCGGCGATGATGCCGTTCTTGCGGTCGGCCAGCAGCACCGGGGCGCAATCGGCGGTCAGGATGCCAAGCGCCAGGCCCGGCACGGTGGTGACCATGGCGTCGGCGGTGGGGCGTCCCGCCGGTGTCCAGGCTTCGGTGACGGTGACCACCTCGGCGGTATGGGCCTGATGCACGGTGACCAGGGCCTGGACTGGCAAGTCCATCATGGCCATGGCGCGGGAACGGTTCTCGGCCACCGCCGCGGGGTCGTCGGCTGAGCCCGGCCCGCAATTGAGCGAGGCGTAGATCCCCTGCGACACGCCGCCTTCACGGGTGAAGAAGCCGTGTCGGATGCGGATGATCTCGTTGAGCGCGGACAGGGTGATCATGAAAGCGAACCTTCAGCAGACGAAGCCGGGCGGCGCCGCCAGGGTGGGGGAAGCCAGCGCCAGGGCCTTGAACAGGGTGCCCATTTCGTCGGCATCGATCAAGCGTCGCATCTGGCCCATGATCTCCGCCGCCACCTTGTCGCCGCCGGCCTGGGCCAGCATGGCGGCGCGGGTCTCGATGCCCAGAAGGCGCAGGAAGTCGCCCTGGGGCATCGGACCCCAGGCGCGGGCCGGCACCGCCGCCGCCGCCAGGGACTGGAAGTCCACATGGGCGGTCAAATCGGCGGTGCCCGGCCGATCCAGCACCGCGTGGAAGCGGTGACGGCTGAGCGCCTGAAGGGTGTCGCCGGTTCCGCTGCGCACATGGCCGTAATCGACGATCAACGCCATGCCGGGCTGGCGGTTCAGGCGGCGGCCGATCCGCTTGGCCAGCGATCGTCCGGCCTCGCAGATTTCCGCCACCGAGCCGTCGGGGGCCTCCAGCACGTCCTCGGGCAAGTCCGGTTGGGTGGCGGGACCCAGCACGAACTCGAACCCCAGATCGGTGCAGCCGACCATGCGCTCGTACCAAGTGCCGTCGCGTTTCTCGAACTGGCGGATGGGCAGGGCGTCGAACAATTCGTTGGCCACCAGCAACAATGGGCCGTCGGGAAGCTGGTCGATGCTTTCGCACCAAGTGACGTCGCGCCCGGCCAAGGTCTGGCGCTGGCGGGCGGCCAGACGCGGGCTGGTTTCCACCAGCCACACCTCGGCCGCCTTCAGGAACGGCGGCACCGCGCCCGCCGCCCGCAGCAGATCGTTCATCAGGGTGCCGCGCCCCGGCCCGATCTCGGCCAGCACCACGCGGTCGGGCGAGCCCAGCATCTGCCATGTCATGGCGCACCAAAGCCCGATCAACTCGCCGAACATCTGGCTGATCTCGGGGGCGGTGGTGAAGTCGCCGGTGACGCCGAAGGGTTCGCGGTTGTTGTAGTAATGCCCCGTCGCCTCGGCCATGTAATCGGCCACGGTGATGGGGCCGCCTTGGTCGATGCGTCGGCGCAAGCTGTCGGCCAGGGTTTCCATCAGGGGCGGTGCCCGCGCTTCATGGCCCAGCCGATCACCCCCAGACCCGCCAGGATCAGCGGGATGGACAGCAATTGCCCCATGGTGGCGCCGCCGATCAAAAAGCCCAGATGGGCGTCGGGCTGGCGGAAGAACTCGCCGATGATGCGGGCCACGCCATAACCGGCCAGGAAGGTGCCGGCCAAGGCGCCGCGCTTTTCCCGGAACCAGCGCACCCGCCACAGAACCGCCAGCAGCACGAACAGCGCCAGACCTTCCAGCCCCGCCTGGTAAAGCTGGCTGGGGTGGCGCGGCTCGGGGCCGCCGCCGGGGAAAACCATGGCGAACAGCGCGTCGGGGGCGACGCGGCCGTAAAGCTCGCCGTTGATGAAATTGGCGACGCGGCCGAAGAACAGGCCGATGGGCACGGCGCAGCACACCACGTCGCCGATGGCGAACAGGTTCAACCCCCGCCGCCGGGCGAACAAGATGATGGCGACGATCACGCCCAGCGCCCCGCCGTGAAAAGCCATGCCACCCTGCCACAACTGGAAGATCTCCAGCGGGTGGCTGAAGTAATAGGCCGGCTTGTAGAACAGCACGTAACCCAGACGTCCGCCCAGGACCACGCCCAAGGTGGCCCAGACCAGGAAGTCGTCGACGTCCACTTCGCGCATGGCGTGGGGCGGGAAGCGCACCAGCCGCTTGATGTAAAGCCAGCCCAGCGTCAGCCCGGTGATATAGGCCAGGGCGTACCAGCGGATGGCGATCGGCCCCAGTTGGATGGCGATGGGGTCGATATGCGGATAGCTGAGCATGGGCTGCCTTATTTGTAGCGGTCGGGACGGTCCAGATAGCACTGGACGTATTTGGTCACCCCGTCTTCCAGGCTGGTGAACGGCTTGTCATACCCCGCCGCCCGCAGGTTCGTCATGCTGGCTTGGGTGAAATATTGGTATTTGTCGCGAATGGCGACCGGCGTGTCCTGGAACTTGATCTTGGGCTCCTTGCCCAACGCCTTGTAGACCTGCGACGCCAGGTCGATGAACGGCCGCGCCTGGCCGGTGCCGACGTTGTAGATGCCGTTGACGCCCGGATTGTCGAACAGCCACATCATCACCTCGACCACGTCGTCGACCCAGATGAAGTCGCGCATCTGGCCGCCGTCCTTGTAGTTGGGGTTGTGCGACTTGAATAGCTGGTAGGCGGCGTCCTGCTTGGCGTGGGGATAGATCTGCGACACCACGCTTTGCTGGCCGCCCTTGTGGTATTCATTGGGGCCGTAGACGTTGAAGAACTTGAGGCCGGCGAATTGCGGCGGCTTCCTGGAACCTTGCTGGATCTTGCGGGCGACGCGGCGGTCGAACAAATGCTTGGACCAGCCATAGGCGTTCAAGGGTTGCAGCTTGGCCAGATGGTCGATGGACCAGTCGTCGTCGAAGCCCTGGGTGCCGTCGCCATAGGTGGCGGCCGACGACGCGTAGATGAAGCGCACGTTGGACATGGCGCACCATTTCCACAGCGCCAGCGACAGCGAGAAGTTGTTGGCGACGATCTTGTCGCCATCGGTCTCGGTGGTGGCCGAGATGGCGCCCATGTGGAAGATGGCTTCCACGTGCTTGCGGTTGGCCTCCAGGAAGTCGAACAATTGCTCGGGGTGGACGATGTCGGCCAACTCGCGCTTGGCGATATTCTTCCACTTGTCGTTGGAGCGCAGGCGGTCGCACACCACCAGCTTGCCGGCGCCACGCGCTTCCAGGGCGGCCAGGACGTTGGACCCGATGAAGCCGGCGCCTCCGGTGACGACGATCATGTGCTGCGCTCCGTTAAGAATGGACGGCCATGGTTATAGGACGGGCCGCCCGGCAGGGCAATCACCGTCAGGTGTCAGCCCTGCCTGCTGTTACGGGGGCACCGCCATTGCAATTCGCCGTCCGTCCCCCATAATGAAGGAAGCGACTTCAAGACAAGGCCAAGATCATGCAGACCCAAAACCCGTTCTTCGACGACCTCGCCCGCATGGCCGGCGGTGCGCTGGGGGCGCTGTCGGGCCTTCGCGCCGAGATCGAGGCGTTGATGCGCCAGCAGATGGAACGCTTCATGGCCGGCGTCGACATGGTGCCGCGCGAGGAGTTCGAGGTGGTGCGCGACATGGCGGTCAAGGCGCGCGAGGAAAACGCCGCCCTGGCCCAGCGCTTGGCCGATCTGGAAGCCAAGCTGGCGGAAGTGCCGGCCAAGGCGGTCAAAAGCAAGGCCGCCGACAAGTCCTCGTAACACGGACGTCACTAAAGGCCGCTTATCCACAAGAATTGACATTCGTCGCGACGCTTTGTCTTGCATCGCGGGAACGCCCATGCTTAGCCTAGCTCTAGTGGGGTGGTCGTCCTGGTCCACAACAATTTGGATGGACGGCCCCGCATTCCGGTGACGCAGCCCAGGAGGACGGCACTATGTCCATGGCCCTCGCCCACGAGGAAGACTTCGTCATCAACCCGCTCGACTTGATCGAACAATTCGTTGTCGCCAACGATTGGGCTTTTGATCGCCGCTCCGACGACGAACTGGCCGTCGAGATGCCCGGCAAATGGTGCAATTATTCGCTTTACTTCGCCTGGCGCGAGGACATGGGCGCCATGCACTTCACCTGCGCCTTCGACATGAAGGTGCCCGAACCCAAGCGCCCGGCCATCTGCGAGCTGCTGGTCAGCATCAATGAAAAGCTGTGGCTGGGTCATTTCGGCCTGTGGGAAGACGAAGGCGTGCCCATGTTCCGCCATACGTCCTTGGTGCGCGGCACCGAGGGGCTGTCGCCGGAACAGGTGGAAGACCTGATGGACATCGCGCTCAGCGAGTGCGAACGCTTCTATCCCGCCTTCCAGTTCGTCATCTGGGGCGGCAAGTCGGCCAAGGACGCGGTGGCCTGCTCGCTGCTGGACACCGTGGGCGAGGCTTAAGCCCACAAGGCTTGATCCGGCCCGCCCGCCTGTGGTCATCTTGCACCCCTGACATTTCACGGGTGATGACGATGACCAAGGTGTTGTTGGTGGGCTGCGGCAAGATGGGCTCGGCCATGCTGGCCGGCTGGCTGGAACAGGGCATCCGCCCGGCCGACGTGGTGGTGGTCGATCCCCACGCCAGGGGGCTGCCCGACGGGGTAACCGTCCTGGGTGATGCCGATTTGATCCCCAAGACCTTCATCCCCGACATCACCATCTTGGCGGTCAAGCCGCAGGTGATGGCCGAGGTGCTGCCGTCTTATGCCCGGCTGTGCGGCCAAACGATGTTCCTGTCCATTGCCGCCGGCAAGCCGGTCGCCTTCTTCCGTCAGCATCTGGGTCACGATGCCGCCATCATCCGTGCCATGCCCAACACCCCGGCGGCGGTGGGGCGCGGCATCACCGTGTGCTTCGCCGCCGCCTCGGTGCCCGACGATTCTCGGGCTTTGGCGGAAAAGCTGCTGGGCGCGGTGGGCGAGGTGGCGTGGATCAATGACGAAGACCAGATGGACGCGGTCACCGCCGTTTCCGGCTCCGGTCCGGCTTATGTGTTCCTGCTGGCCGAGGTGATGGCCGAAGCCGGTATCAAGGCCGGCCTGCCCGCCCAATTGGCTCATCGCCTGGCCCGCGCTACCGTGTCGGGCGGCGGCGAGCTGCTGCGCCTGTCGCCGGAAACCGCCGCCCAACTGCGCATCAACGTCACCAGCCCCGGCGGCACCACGGCGGCAGCTTTGGCGGTGCTGATGGATGCGGAAAAGGGCATGGGACCAATGATGGAACAGGCGGTGGCGGCGGCGACCCGGCGCGGCAAGGAATTGGCCGGGTGATCACGTCGCCCCTTTCCCTGCCCTTCGTCGACCGTCCCGACCTGCCCACCGGGCCGGCGGATTTCAAGCTGGTGTCCGATTACCAGCCGTCGGGCGACCAGCCCGCCGCCATCGCTGAATTGGTGGCGGGGGTCGAGGGCGGAGAGCGTGATCAGGTGCTGTTGGGGGTGACCGGCTCGGGCAAGACCTTCACCATGGCCCATGTCATCGCCACCACCAAAAGACCTGCGCTGGTGCTGGCCCCCAACAAGACCCTGGCGGCGCAGCTTTATGCCGAGATGAAAAGCTTCTTCCCGGAAAACGCCGTCGAGTACTTCGTGTCCTATTACGACTATTACCAGCCGGAAGCCTATATCCCGCGCACCGACACCTATATCGAGAAAGACAGCCAGATCAACGAGCAGATCGACCGCATGCGTCATGCGGCGACGCGGGCGCTCTTGGAACGGCGCGACGTCATCATCGTCGCTTCGGTGTCGTGCATCTATGGTATCGGCGCGGTGGAATCCTATGCCCGCATGACGCTGCGTCTGGTGGTGGGCGAAAGCATCGACCGCACCGATTTGCTGAAGCGCCTGGTGGAGTTGCAATATACCCGGAACGACGCCGCCTTCGAGCGCGGCACCTTCCGGGTCAGGGGCGATTCAGTGGAAATCTTCCCGGTCCACTATGAGGACCGCGCCTGGGCGGTGTCGCTGTGGGGCGACGAGATCGAGAGCATCGCCGAATTCGACCCGCTGACCGGGGAAAAGACCGTGCGGCTGTCGGAAGTGGTGGTCTATCCGTCCAGTCACTATGTGACGCCGCGCCCCACCATCACCGCCGCACTGTCGGGCATCAAGGCCGAGATGAAGGAAACCGTCGCCCGCTTCGAGGATGAGGGCAAGCTGTTGGAGGCCCAACGCCTGCGCGAGCGCACCACCTTCGACATCGAGATGCTGGAAACCACCGGGCATTGCAAAAGCATCGAGAACTATTCCCGCTATCTGACCGGCCGCAAGCCGGGCGAGCCGCCGCCCACCTTGTTCGAATACCTGCCGCCCGACGCGCTGTTGATCGTCGACGAAAGCCACGTCACCGTGCCACAGATCGGCGG
Organism: Magnetospirillum sp.; assembly: GCA_020217035.1. Lineage (GTDB taxonomy): Bacteria > Pseudomonadota > Alphaproteobacteria > Rhodospirillales > Magnetospirillaceae > Magnetospirillum. The sequence continues at coordinate 11,539 of JAIWOG010000276.1, forward strand.
CATGTACCGGGGCGACTATGCCCGCAAGTCGGTGTTGGCGGAATTCGGCTTCCGTCTGCCGTCCTGCGTCGACAACCGACCCTTGAAGTTCGAGGAATGGGAGGTCATGCGCCCCACCTCGGTGTTCGTCTCGGCCACCCCCGGCCCGTGGGAGCTGGATCGCACCGGCGGCGTCTTCACTGAACAGGTGATCCGGCCCACCGGCCTGATCGACCCGGTGTGCATCGTCCGCCCGGTCGAGCATCAGGTGGACGATTTGCTGGCCGAGGCCAAGCAGATGGCGGCCCACGGCCACCGCGTGCTGGTCACCGTGCTGACCAAGCGCATGGCCGAGGACCTGACCGAATACCTGCATGAACACGGGGTGCGGGTGCGTTACCTGCATTCCGACATCGACACCCTGGAACGCATCGAGATCATCCGCGACCTGCGTCTGGGCGCCTTCGACGTGCTGGTGGGCATCAACCTGCTGCGCGAGGGGCTGGACATCCCCGAATGCGCCCTGGTGGCCATCCTGGACGCCGACAAGGAAGGCTTTTTGCGATCCAAGACGTCGCTGGTGCAGACCATCGGCAGGGCGGCGCGCAACATCGACGGCCGCGTCATCCTTTATGCCGACAAAATGACCGACAGCTTGGAATACGCCATCGGCGAGACCAATCGCCGCCGCGAGAAACAGCAAGCCTATAACGTCGCCCACGGCATCACCCCGGAAGGTATCAAGAAGGCGGTGGGCGACGTGCTGGAAAGTGTGTACGAGCGCGATTACATGACGGTGGACACCGGCGCCGCCGGCATCGCCCATGGCGTCGGCCACAATCTGGCCGCCGTCAAGGCCGACATCGAAAAGCGCATGAAGGCCGCCGCCGCCGATCTGGAATTCGAGGAAGCCGCCCGCCTGCGCGACGAATTGCGCCGTCTGGAGGCCCAGGAACTGGGGGTGCCGACGGCCCCGGCGCCACGTGGTCCGGCCCCCAAAAGCCGCGGAAAAGGCCGCGGACGCGGGCGCTAGAATCTGCTGGATTCTGCATAAAATTTGATCCAGTATGTATGGTGAATGATCCCGGAGCGCATTGCGCCCGGGATTTTTTTTGCCCAGGAGCTGACCATGGCCGACGAAAACCTGAACGACGCCCCGGAAGAAAACGCCAATCCCAACGGCGCCACCTCCGAAAACGCGCAACAGGCACTGGATGACTTGACCGTCCTGTCCGAGATCGGCAACCAGAGCCTGGGCGATTCCAAGCTCAACCTGGTCCGCAACGTCGACGTCAGCGACGCCGCCCTGGGCGGCCTGGCCAACGTCCACCAGGGCTCGGGCACCGGCAACCAGGTGCAGCAGGGGCTCGAGGTTCAGGCCGGCCTGATCCAGACCGAGGAAATCGTCGTCGAGCAGGCGCCGGCTACCCCGGTCCAGCCCCCGGAAGTGCCGCCGACCGAAGCCGCCGAGGAAGAGGCCGAAGACCAGGAGATCATCGACACCGCTGTCAATCTGGGCATTCAGGAAGATCTGTCGGAAGCCAACATCGTCTTCGGCGACGGCATTCCCACCAACGTCACCGATACCGGCGATTTGCTCGGCGAAACCTCAGGGGTCGAGGCGGTCGCGGAAGAGGTGATCCAAGACGTCATCCCCGAAGCCACCCTGGAAGACGCCTTCGTCGATTCCCAGCCGGTTTTCGGCGGCATCCGCATCGACGTTCCTGGCGATGACGACCCGTCGCTGGTTCCGGTGCCGACGCCTTTGGATTGGACCGAGGATACCACCCTGACCTTCGGCATCGACGCCACCGACCCCGATGGCGGCGACGTGACCATCACCTTCTTGCAGCCCGAGCATGGAACGGTGACCGTCAACGCCGATGGCACCTATTCCTATGAACCCACGCAGGATTATTTCGGCGACGACAGCTTCACCGTGTTCGTGGCCGACGACGAGGGCAACGTCGTCAGCCAGGTGGTCGAACTGCATATCGCCAATGTTGACGATGAAGCGGTGGTCACCGTCACCGGCGGTGTCGGCACCGAAACCACCAGCGACGCCCCCACCGTGGTCACCGGCACGGTTTCCGCCACCGACATCGACAACGACAATCCCATTGCCCAGGCACGGGTGGACGCGGATGGTAACGATGTTCCCGACATCACCTACTCGTTCGGCGTCCACGATGACGGCTCGTTGATCACCAGCTTGACCACCGCCCACGGTACCGTCGAAATCGATCCGCTGACCGGCGCCTACACCTTCACCGCCAGCGACAACAATTGGGGTGGCACCGACAGCTTCACCGTCGTCACCACCGACAGCATGGGTGGCACCACCGAGATCGAAGTGCCGATCACCGTCATCGGCAGCGACGACGCCACCGTGGTGACCGGCACCGTCGACCTGGGCGACATCGCCGAGGATTCGGGTTCGATCCTGATCACCAGCCAGCAATTGCTGGCCAACGCCTCCGATGTGGACAACACCCTGCACGTGGAAAACCTGCAAGTGTCCGGTGGCACGCTGGTGGACAACGGCAACGGCACCTGGACCTTCACTCCCGACGCCGATTTCAACGGCAGCCTGGATCTGACCTATGACGTGGTGACCGATACCGGTATCTCCACGCCGACCAGCGCTACTTTGGATGTCACCGCCGTCGATGACGGCGTGCGCGACGGCGGTATCGTCGCCGATCTCACCGATGACGGCATCGACAATCCCACCGCCTTGCCCGACCCGCTGGTGGTGACCGAAGACCGCGCCTTCACCTTCACCATCGACGCCACCGACCCCGATGGCGGAACGCTGACCGTCAGCTTCGATCAGCCCGATCACGGCATCATTACCGCCAACGGCGACGGCACCTACACCTTCACCCCCAACGCCGATTATTTCGGCGGCGATGATTTCAGCTATACCCTGACCGCTACCGATGGCTCGACCACCACGCGCACCATCAATCTTGATGTCGCCAACGTGGAAGACGAAGCCAGCTTCACCCTGACCGGCGGCAGCGGTGCGGAAAGCACCACCGTCGCCGCCACCCAAGTGACCGGCTCGGTCGGCGCCAGCGACGTGGACGGCGCGGTGACCTATTCCTTCGGCACCGACGACAATGGCGATGCCATCACCACCTTGGTCACCGACCATGGCAGCGTGACCATCGACCCGGCGACGGGTGCCTACACCTTCACCGCCAGCGACAACAACTGGGCGGGTTCCGACAGCTTCACCGTGGTGACCACCGATTCCCTGGGCGGCACCAGCACGGTCGAGGTGCCGGT
>JAIWOG010000316.1 GCA_020217035.1 Magnetospirillum sp.
GGCGGTCTGGGCGGCGGTCTGGGCGGCGGCTTGGGCGGCGGTCTGGGCGGCGGTGGCCTGGGCAGCCTGGGCGGCGGCCTGACGGCGGGCAGTGGCAATTCCTTCCAGATCAGCGTGGCGCCGCGTCCGGCGGGTGGCGGCGACGCCCTGGTGGTCAACGCCCCCATGCGCGACGCCGCGATCAGCGAAGGCAGCCGTATTTCCGTCACCGTGCCCGCCACCGCTTTCGCCCATACCAGCACCAACGCCTCGGTGACGCTGAGCGCCACCCGATCCAACGGCGCGTCCTTGCCCGGCTGGATGAACTTCAATCCGCGCACCGGCACCTTCGAGGGGACGCCGCCCCCCGGTTTCCGCGGCGAGGTGGTGGTGCGCGTCATCGCCCGCGACAACCAGGGACGCGAGGCGGTGCAGACCTTCAAGATCGTCGTCGGCCAAGGCGGCGGCACCGCCGCGCCGCAAGGCGGGGGCGATAATCCGGGGCAAGGTCAGGGACAGCCAGGGGGCGCCCCCGGCCAAACCGGCGAGGCCCCGCACCAAAATGACGGCAAGCTGGCCCAGGTCAAGCCCATGGGCCGGCCCAGCCTGACCGAACAACTCCGCGAACAAAGCCAACAGGTGCGCCAAGCCAAGCTGGCCGCCTTGTTCGGCGTCAAGCAATCCAATGTCGCTTAAGGACCAAGGGGGAGAAATGATGGTGAGTGTTTCCGGCGCCAAGCGCCTGTTGGCGTCCGTGTCCGTGGTGGCCCTGCTGGCCGCCTGCGCCATGACGCCCGAGCCCTTTACGCCCGAACAACTGACCCAGGCGGCGCAGACCGACCGCGAGGAGATGTTCAAGGGCGGCGAGCCGCTGGTGGGCACGTTGACGGTGTCCGACGCCATCGCCCGGGCCTTGAAGTACAATTTGGACCGCCGGGCCAAGATCATGGAAGAAGGTCTGGCGCTGAACCAGACCAAGGTGGACCGCTGGGACCTGCTGCCCAAGCTGGCGGCCAATGCCGGCTTCACCAGCCGTTCCGAACCCAACGCCACGGTGTCGCGCGACCTGAAGAACCAGACCACCGGCACCAGTCCCACCTATTCCACCGACCGCGACAATTACACCGCCGACCTGGGGCTGTCGTGGAACGTGCTGGATTTCGGCCTGTCCTACTTCACCGCCAAGCAGAACGCCGACAAGGCGCTGATCGCCACCGAAAGAAAGCGCAAGACCGTCCACAACCTGGTCCAGGAAGTGCGCTTCGCCTTTTGGCGCACCGCCGCCCACCAGGAACTGAAGGGCGAGGTGGACAAGGCGGTGGCCGAGGCCAAGGTGGCGCTGGACCGCGCCCGCACCGTCGAGCGCGAGAATCTGCGCGCCCCGGCCGAGGCCCTGCGTTACCAGAAATCCTTGCTGGAAACCCTGCGGCAGCTGACCGCCATCCAGCAGGAACTGTCCACCGCGGAAATCGAACTGGCGGCGCTGATCAACGCGCCGCCCGGCACCGCCATCACCGTCGAGGTTCCGGACGACTTGAAGGTCCCGGCCTGGGAACTGGGCCTGGACCGCATGGAAGAACTGGCCTTCCTGGGCAACGCCGATCTGCGCGAACAGAACTATCTGGCCCGCATCGCCGTCAACGACACCCGCAAGGCCATCACCCGGCTGTTTCCCGGCATCACCCTTTCGGCCAGCCGCCAGTACGACCACAACTCGTTCCTGATGGACAACCACTGGTATGAAGCCGGCGCCAAGCTGTCGTGGAACCTGATGAATTTGATCAGCGCCCCCGACACCCTGGCCTATGCCGACACCAACGAAGAGGTGGCCAAGGCCAAGCGTCTGGCCCTGCGCATGGCGGTGCTGGCCCAAGTGCACGTGTCGGAACGCCAATACCGCAACGCCGTCAACCAGTTCGAACAATCCGACGCCCTTTGGAAGGTGGACAAGCGTTTGTTCGAGCTGTCCGACGCCCGTTCGGCCAACGACGCCCAGGGCATGCTGGAACGGGTGGCGGGGCGCGCCTCGTCCATCGCCTCGGCGCTGCGGCGGTTCCAGACCTACGCCCAGGTGGAACAGGCCTATGCCAAGATGCAGGCTTCCATGGGCCAGGACCTGATGCCCGAAAGCGTCGCCAGCCACGACCTCAAGGACTTGTCGGCCACCATCGCCCAACGCCTGGATGAATGGAACGCTTTTGGCGCCGGTGGCGACGCCGCGCCGGCCGAACTGGCCCAACTGCCACCGCAAGATGACGGCCCGGTCAGCGGATTGGGCCGCATGTTCGGGGGGGCTTCCACCGAGATGGACCCGGTGGAAGCCGAAAAGGCCCTGGACCACTTCCGGCAGCTGACCAGCCAATAATCCCCGACACCCCGATGGCCACGCGACCATCGGGGTGTTTCCATCCTCCTGCCACTGGTCGCAGTGGACGGAGGGATCATCCTGGTGCACTTTAGGGCTATTGCCCGACGGACATGCCATCGGGTCGTGGGTGTCATCCGTCGCGTGAAGCCAATGTACCAGTTTCAGCCGACCCAAGCCCCCTATATCCGCCCCGGCGTGGTCATCCACGAACCGGATTCGGTGGTCGGCGGCCTGCTGGGCAGCTTCGCCCTGACCCTGAAGCAACGGGGCTTCGCGGTGGCCGGTTGCGTGCGCCAGGGGGATCACGTCCTGGATCTGGCCAGCGGCGCCACGGTGGCGGCGGCCGATCTGACGACCCATGCCGCCAAGGCGTTTCGCGCCGCCATGCGCGACGATTCCGATCTGGTGGTGATCGACGACTTTTCCGCCTGCACCATGGCGGCGCGTCAGATGATGGCCACCATCGCGCCCGGTCAGGGCTTGGCGCTTCCGGTGCTGTCGGCCATTCCCGGCGACCAAGTCCAGCATTGGTTGGATTTCGCCGGCCAGGGCGGCGCCATGGTCGCCCCCCAGGACAGCTCGTTATGGCAATGGTGGGGGCCGGAACGGCTGTACCGCGACTTGACCTTGGGGGTGGCCCAGGACGAGGTGCGGCAGATCGTCGTCGGGCCACGCTGGTTGCTGGTAGAAGGGCCGAAAGGGGCCGGCCTCGCCTATTTGCCGCGCTCGGGCAAGGACTTGCCAGCCCGCCTGCCCGACTTGCGCAAACAGAACCTGCGGCAACTGGCCGAATTGTCGGCGTCGTGGGATGCGCTGGAAATGGCGGTGGGAATCGCCGCCATCAACGCCCATTACAACACTTACGACCTGGATGCCCAGATGGGCAACGGCGCCGACACCTTCCGGCACGAAACCGGCCGGGTGGTGGTGGTCGGCGCCTTTCCCGGTTTGGCCGAGGTGTTGGCCAATCCCCAGGTCATCGAGACCGAACCCAGGCCGGGCGAGTATCCCTCCGTGGCCATGGACACCTTGTTGCCCGGCTGCGCGGCGGCGGTGGTGGCATCGTCCACCATCATCAACCGCACCTTGCCGCGCATCCTGCGCCTGGCCCAGGGGTCGCGCATCGCCTTGGTGGGACCGGCGACACCGCTGACCCCGCGTCTATACGAATATGGCGTCGAAGTGCTGGGGGGCTTGCTGGTGCGTGACGTCAAGGGCTTGGCCGATGCTATCCGCGCCGGGGCCATGCCGCGCGAATTCACCCGCTTCGCCACCTATGTCCACCGCAAGCAGCCGGTGGCGGTTTCCCCCTAAGCGTCGTCAATACCCATCGGGAGACAGGCCGCGGGCCTTACGCGCCTCGACCATGCGGGCACGGCGCATTTGGTATTCACCCAAACGAGCTTGGCGATAAGCCGCCGCGATCAGGCGGGCTTCGTCCTGAACCGCCGCCTGCTGCTCGCGCCAGGCGCGGCGCTGTTCGTCGATCCGGGCCGAGCTGGACGGAACCGGCATCGGCCCCTTGCCCGCCTTCAAGGCCGGCGGCGCCTTGGGCGGGACATAGGCCGCCACCTGGGTTCCGGCGCCGTCCCACACCTTCATCAACCGTTCGCGATAGGCGGCGGCCAGATGCGGGGTCTGGCTGTGGTAATAGGAAGCGGCGGTCACCCAATTGTCGGTGGCGCCGTAAAGCCCCTTCAGGAAACGGGCGGCATAGCCCACGTTGTTCACCGGATCGAAAGCTTCGTCCAGCGAGTCGAAAGCGTCGGGGTGGTACATCAGGTTGATCTGCATGCAACCGACGTCGATGCTTTTGACGCCCTTGGACTGCAGGCGGCGAACCTCGGCAATGGCTTCGGCCTTGGTGGGGAAATATTTACCCTGGCCCTGCGACGTCACCGTCCACGGCCAGGCAAGAGTTGCCTTGTAATCCCGGTCGTAGCGACCGGATTCGACCACCGAGATGGAATTCAGCAGCCGCGCCGGAATACCGTAAAGGCGCTCGTTCTTGGCGGTTTCCTCGGAACACTGAGCCTCCGAAGGCACGGACGGCGTGGCATGCGCCGGGCTGGGCAGACGGCCGGAAGCCGCCACCACCAACGCCGCCACGATCAGACGCCACCATCCAGCCATGAAACCCATCCCACTTCCTTATCACACGCCCTTACCGCAATGCACAGCACGTGCCATTTGCGAATGCGTTACATCCCCCAGCACGGCATGCCTGGAATGCGATGCCAAGAAATCAAGCATTTCAGTACCTTTAGCACTTTTTGCCGTTTAAGGGTGCATTTTCCCCTTGCGCCAAGCCCGGAAACGCCCTAATTATTGCACTGCAACAAACGGAAAGTCTTCTGACCTTTTCCCTTGTTGCCTTTCTTGGACGTTTCCTCCCTAAACTTGAGCCCCAGCTTCGTGCTGGGGCTTTTTTTCGCTGCCATTCCAAATGGTTATGGCACATTCGCCAAGGTCTCCCGCGGGGAAGGCACCAACCCGCCCACCAACCTGAACGACGGACGCCGGGGCAACGAGTGGCGACAGCACGGCACCGGGAGCAACTGGCTGTTCCCGCATGGGAACTGGAACGAGTGAGGCCGGGCCAATGACCAGCATCACCACGACCACCCAGGCCGGGGCCTTGCCTGACCTGATCAAGGACGGCGGGGAAGTCCGGGTTGGACTTGCCCGGAAAGAGTGGAGAGCGTGCATGCTAACCTTGCACGAAGGACATTCAGATGACGGGTTTCGGGATGAGGAAATTCA
>JAIWOG010000277.1 GCA_020217035.1 Magnetospirillum sp.
CCGTATTCGGCGGTGTTCGAGATCGAGTAGCGCATGTTGGCGATGCCGCCTTCATAGATCAGGTCGACGATCAGCTTCACTTCGTGCAGGCATTCGAAATAGGCCATTTCCGGGGCGTAGCCGGCTTCCACCAGGGTCTCGAAGCCGTACTGGATCAGCTTGGTCAAGCCGCCGCACAGCACCACCTGCTCGCCGAACAGGTCGGTTTCGCATTCTTCGCGGAAATTGGTCTCGATGATGCCCGAACGGCCGCCGCCGATGGCGGACGCATAGGACAAAGCGATTTCCAGCGCGTTGCCGGTGGCGTTCTGAGCAACCGCGACCAGGCAGGGGACGCCGCCGCCCTTCAGGTATTCGCCGCGCACGGTGTGGCCGGGGCCCTTGGGGGCGACCATGAACACGTCCAGGTCGGGGCGCGGCACGATCAGGCCGAAATGCACGTTCAGGCCATGGGCGAACACCAGCGAGGCGTTCTGCTTCATGTTGTCGGCCAGATCGCGGTAATAGATCTCGGCCTGCAATTCGTCGGGGGTCAGGATCATGACCACGTCGGCCCAGGCGGCGGCTTCGGCCGGCGACAGGACCTTCAGGCCCTCGCCTTCGGCCTTCTTGACGGTGGCCGAGCCGGGACGCAGGGCGACGGCGACGTCCTTGACGCCGGAATCGCGCAGGTTCAGCGCATGGGCGTGGCCCTGGCTGCCGTAACCGACGATGGCGACCTTCTTGCCCTTGATCAGATTGACGTCGGCGTCACGATCGTAATAAACGCGCATGGAAACTATCCTTCCTGATGAACGGGCCGTTCCGGCCCGGATAATTCTGGGCGAAGTGTTTAAAGCGGATTGGCGCCGCGTGCAATGGCGGCGACGCCGGTGCGCGAAACGTCCACCAGTCCCAGGGGCTCCATCAGCTTGATGAAGGCGTCCACCTTCTCGGTGGCGCCGACCACCTCGAAGACGAAGCTTTCGTTGGTGCTGTCGATGACGTTGGCGCGGAAAATGTCGGCGATGCGCAAGCTTTCCACCCGCTTCTCGCCGCTGCTGGCGACCTTGACCAAAGCCAGCTCGCGGCTGACATGGGGGCCGTCGGTGGTGAGATCGGCCACCTTGTAGATGGGCACCAGGCGGCGCAGCTGGTTCTTGATCTGCTCGACGATCATCTTGGTGCCGCTGGTGACGATGGTGATGCGCGACAGGTTTTCCTTGGTGTCGGTCTCGGCCACCGTCAGGCTTTCGATGTTGTAGCCGCGGCCCGAGAACAGGCCGATGACACGGGCCAGCACGCCGGCCTCGTTGGCGACCAGCACGGCGATGGTGTGGCGTTCGATGTCTTGTTCGTTGCTCACGATGTTCTTCCTTATGCCTTAGACCAGAACCATGCCGCCTTCGTCCGAGCCGGGCTCGACCTTGACGTTCTCTTCCGGTCCCAGGACCATTTCGTTGTGGGCCATGCCGGGCATGATCATGGGGAAGCAGTTTTCCGACGCGTCGGTGCGGACATCGACGATGACCGGGCGGTCCACCGAGATCATTTCCTTGATGACGTCGTCCACTTCACCGGGCTTGGTGGCACGCAGGCCCACGGCGCCGAAGGCGTCGGCCAGCTTCACGAAGTCGGGGTGGTGTTCCATGTGGCTTTCCGCGTAACGGCCGCCATGGATCAGTTCCTGCCACTGCCGCACCATGCCCATGTACTGGTTGTTCAAGATGAATACCTTCACCGGCAGGCGGTGCTGGCAAAGCGTGGCCATTTCCTGGATGTTCATCTGGATCGAGCTTTCGCCGGCGATGTCGATGACCAGGGCATTGGGATGGGCCACCTGCACGCCCATGGCCGCCGGCAGGCCGTAGCCCATGGTGCCCAGGCCGCCCGAGGTCATCCAATGGCAGGGTTGCTCGAACTTGAAGTGCTGGGCCGCCCACATCTGGTGCTGGCCCACTTCAGTGGTGATGTAGGGGTTCTTGTACTTGGTCAGTTCATACAGCCGCTGGATGGCGTATTGCGGCTTGATGATCTTGTTGCTGTTCTCGTAGTGCAGGCAGTTGCGGCCGCGCCAGCCGTCGATGATGGCCCACCATTCCTTCAGCGCCTTTTCGTGCGGGCGGCACTGCTTGGCCTTCCACACCTTGATCATGTCTTCCAGGATGTGGGCGCAGTCGCCGACCACCGCGTGGTCGACCATCACGTTCTTGTTGATGGAACTGGGGTCGATGTCGATGTGGATCTTCTTGGCGTTGGGGGCGAAGTCCTTCAGCCGGCCGGTGATGCGGTCATCGAAGCGGGCGCCCACGTTGATGATCAAATCGGCGCCGTGCATGGCCAGGTTGGCTTCGTAGGTGCCGTGCATGCCCAGCATGCCCACCGACAACGGGTCCGACGCCGGGAAGGCGCCCAGGCCCATCAGCGTCTGGGTGCAGGGATAGCCGGTCATGCGCACCAGCTGGGTCAGCAACTGGCAGGCGGCGACGCCCGAGTTCACCACGCCGCCACCGACGTAGAAAATCGGCTTCTTGGCGGCGGCGATCATTTCGACCGCCTTTTCGATGGCCTTCAGGTCGCCCTTCACCTGCGGCTTGTACTTGGTCTTCATACGGCTGGGCGGCTGGTATTCGCCGCGGCCGGTGATGACGTCCTTGGGCAGGTCGATGACCACCGGGCCGGGGCGGCCGGACTTGGCCACGTGGAAGGCTTCATGCACCGTCCGCGCCAGGTCGTCGGGCTTCTTCACCAGGTAATTGTGCTTGGTGCAGGGCCGGGTGATGCCGACGATGTCGGCTTCCTGGAAGGCGTCGTTGCCGATCAGGTGGGTGGGAACCTGACCGGTGATACAGACCAGCGGCACCGAATCCATCAAGGCATCGGTCAGGCCGGTGATGGTGTTGGTGGCGCCAGGGCCGGACGTCACCAGCACGCAGCCGACGCGGCCGGTGGAACGGGCGTAACCTTCGGCGGCGTGGACGGCGGCTTGTTCGTGGCGCACCAGGATGTGGCGCAGCCGGTTCTGCTTGAACAATTCGTCGTAAATGGGCAGCACTACGCCGCCCGGATAGCCGAAAATAACCTCTACACCCTGGTCAACCAGGGCCTTCAAGAGGATTTCCGCACCGGTCATCTGCGCATCGTGCTGTGCCATTTCGCACCTTTTTTCCTAATGTTCACCAATCGCGGCCACGGTGACGCACGCAGGCGCGTGCGGCCACCGGGGTGGCTGCGAGCGGGACAACCTATCGCTTCACTTTGCCGGGGTCAATAGAAAGTGGCGAACTTTCGCAAAGATTTCGTCAAAAATTCTTTCCGAAAGTTGCGTGGAGATGGTCTCGGGCTTTGCAAGTTGGTTACGGAACCAGGTCAACTGCCGTTTCGCGTAATTTCGTGTCGCGCGCTGCGCCTGCTCGATTGCCTGTTCCAGGGTCAGGTTTCGGGACAACAAACCGGCCAGTTCCGGCACCCCCAACGCCTTCATGGCCGGAAGCGCCGGGTCAAGGTGCATGTCCAGCAGGGCGGCGACCTCGTCCAGCGCCCCTTGTTCCATCATCTGCACGAAGCGGCGGTCACAATTGTCATAAAGAATATTGCGCGGCGGGTCCAAGAACAGCGTCATCCAGCGGGCCGGCACCGCGCCCTGCATGGGCAGGGCCTGCCATTCGGCCAGCGATTTGCCGCTGGCTTCCAGCACTTCCCAGGCACGGGCCAGACGCTGCGAGTTGGCCGGGTCCAGCCGTGCCGCCATCACCGGGTCGCGCTTTTCCAGCAAGGTGTGGAACGCTGCGTTGCCCATCTCGGCCAAAAGTGCTCGGGTCTTGGTGCGCACCTCCTCGGGAATGTCGGGGGCGGGCGAGATGCCGTGCACCAGGGTTCGGATATAAAGCCCGGTGCCGCCCACCACCACCGGCAGTTTGCCCGCCTGCCAGATGGCTTCCATCTCGGCCGCCGCCATGTCCTTCCATCGCGCCGCCGAGCAATTGATGGCAGGGGACAGCACGCCATAAAGACGGTGCGGCGCCTGGGCCTCGTCCTCGGGGCTGGGCCGCGCGGTGACCACGCGCAGAACGTCGTAAACCTGCATGGAATCGGCGTTGACCACCACCCCGTCGAAAGCGCGGGCGATGGCGAGCGCCAGGCCGGATTTCCCCGAAGCGGTGGGACCGGCGACGATGATGGCGGGGCGTGTCATGGTTTTGGCTATATCATCTTGGCATTTCTTACGGAACCTTCCCTTGCCAATCCGCCCGCTTGCCCGTAAAGCTGTGCCCGCCGCCCAGACCCCAAAGCCCCAGGTGAGTGATGGAAAACGTACTGACGCTGATCGCCGCCAACGATGCCGGCTTGACCGACGAAAGTATCGCCGCCATCCGCACCCAGCTGAAGGAAATCGGCGCCTATGTGGCAGCCCCGGTATGGCTGTCGGCGGGCAAGGCCTGCGACGTCGCCTTCGACCATCTGGCCCCCGAACAGGCCGATGCGTGCGCCCGCTTCGTCCTGGGCAAGGCCAAGGTCGACGTGGTGGCACAGGGTCTGGAAAACCGCCGCAAGATGCTGTTGGTGGCCGACATGGATTCCACCATGGTGGTGGGCGAGACCTTGGACGAACTGGCCGAATATGCCGGCATCAAGGACCGCATCGCCGCCATCACCACACGTGCCATGAACGGCGAGATCGGCTTCGAGGACGCGCTGCGCGAACGCATCGCCCTGATGGCCGGCCTGCCGGAAACCGCCTTGGCCGAGACCTGGGACAAGACCCAACTGATGCCCGGCGCCCGCACTTTGGTGCAGACCATGAAGGCCAACGGCGCCACTTGCGTGCTGGTCTCGGGCGGCTTCACCTTCTTTACCAGCCGGGTGCGCGAAGCCTGCGGCTTCGACATCGATTTGGGCAACCGCTTCATCTTCACCGACGGCAAGTTGTCGGGGGTGGAAGACCCCATCCTGGGCCGCCAGACCAAGCTGGCCACCCTGATCAAGACGGCGGGCGAGCGGCAGATTCCGCTGGCCTTGTCGGCGGCGGTGGGCGACGGCGCCAACGATCTGGACATGATCAAGGCCGCTGGATTGGGCGTCGCCTATCAGGCCAAGCCGATGGTCGCCGCCGAGGCGCGGGTGCGCATCGATCACGGCGACCTGACGGCGTTGCTGTACGCGCAAGGCTACAGCGACGCGGATTTCGTCGGCGCCTAACCCCCCAGCGCCTGTTCCAGGTCGCGGATCAGGTCGTCGGCATCTTCCAGGCCCACCGACAGGCGCACCACTTCCGGCCCGGCGCCGGCGGCAACGCGCTGTTCCTCGGTCAATTGGCGATGCGTGGTGCTGGCCGGATGCAGGATCAGCGACCGCGTGTCGCCGATATTGGCCAGATGGCTGAACAGATTGACCCGTTCCACCACCCGCTTGCCGGCCTCGAAGCCGCCCTTGATTCCAAAGGTGAACACCGCGCCGGCGCCTTTCGGCAGGTATTTGTCGCGAAGGGCGGCGTATTTGCTGCCCGCCAGCCCGGCATGGGACACCCATTCCACCGCTGGGTGGCTGTCCAGGAACTGCGCCACCTTCAGCGCGTTCTCGCAATGGCGCTGCATGCGCACATGCAGGGTCTCGATGCCGGTGATGGTGAAGAAGGCGTTCATCGGCGCCATGGCCGGGCCGAAATCGCGCAACGCCACGGCACGGGCCTTGGTGGTGAAGGCGAAATCGCCGAAGGTTTCATAGAAGGTCAGGCCGTGATAGGCCGGCTCGGGCTGCGACATCCCAGGGAACTTGCCCGACTTGGCCCAGTCGAACCGGCCCGATTCGATCACGCAGCCGCCCAGGGAATTGCCATGGCCGGCCAGGAACTTGGTGGTGGAATGGACGACGATGTCGGCCCCCCATTCCATCGGCCGGCACAGATAGGGGGTGGCCAGGGTGTTGTCGACGATCAACGGGATACCCGCGTCATGGGCGACCTGGGCCACCGCTTCGATGTCGACGACGATGCCGCCGGGATTGGCCAGGCTTTCGATGAAAATGGCCTTGGTGCGCTCGGTGATGGCGGCACGGAAATTTTCCGGGTCGTGCGGATCGACGAAGCTGCAATGCCAGCCCAGCTTCTTGAACGACAGGCCGAACTGGGTCAGCGAGCCGCCATAGAGATTGCGCGAGGCGACGAAATGGTCGCCCGGCTCCATCAGGGTGAAGAAGGTCAGGAACTGGGCGGCGTGACCGGAAGCGGCGGCGACGGCGGCGCGGCCGCCTTCCAGGGTGGCGATGCGTTCTTCCAGCACGCTGACCGTCGGGTTGGTCAGCCGCGAGTAGATGTAGCCGAAGCTGTGCAGGTTGAACAGGCTGGCCGCCTGGTCGGTATCCTCGAACACATAGGACGCGGTCTGGTAGATGGGCGTGGTGCGTGCGCCGGTCACCGAATCGGGGGCGGCGCCGGCATGCACGGCCTTGGTGGCGAAACCGTATTCCTGGCGCGGCCGGTGCTCGCTTTCGCCCTTGTCGCGCTTGGGCTTGGGGGCTTCCTTGGGCTTTGACGTGATGATGCCGGAATTGACCCCGTACCAGCCCAATTCGCCGCCCAGGCGACCGAACTCGATCTTCGGGCAGCGGTCCATGATCACGGTCAGCCCGGCCGCTTCAGCCCTGGCGGCGGCTTCGTCGTTGCGCACGGAAAGCTGCATCCACACCACCTTGGCGCCGATCTGCACGGCCTGGTCGGTGATGGGGCCGGCGGCGTCGGAATTCCTGAAGATGTCCACCATGTCCACCTTATCGGGGATGGCGGCCAGGTCGGCGTAGACGGTTTCGCCCAGCAAGTGCTGGCCGGCCAGACCCGGATTGACCGGGATCACCCGATAGCCCTTTTCCTGCAGGTAGCGGCTGACGATATAGCTGGGGCGGTTCCAGTTGGCCGAGGCGCCGACCACGGCGATGGTGCGCACGCCGCGCAGCACTTGGCGCAGCAAATCGTCGGAATACTCAAGCGGCGGCAGGGTGGTCACGGGCGGAGCTCCGGTAGGGACGGGGGTTGGAATGGTGGCCGCCGTGCCGGTTCAGGTCAATGGTCCATAAGCTCTCTGGCACACCATGCGAAAGCATGCTTAAGTTATCCGATGTAAGGCTTGCAGGTATTCGATCCTTTCCATGAGCGAAGTTCCTTCCGCTTCTCCTTCCCCTGTCCAGGAACCCGCGCCAGAGGCGACGCGGATAGCGGGGAATTTCTTCCGTCAGTTCGTCGCCCTGTCGTCGCCTTACTGGAATTCCGAGGAAAAGCTGAAGGTCCGGGTGCTGACCTTGTTGTTGGTGGTCCTGACCATCTGCCAGGTGGGCTCGCCCATTCTGATCAATTTGTGGAGCAAGCAGCTGTTCAACGCCCTTGAACAGCGCAACTTGGACCAGCTTCTGGCGATGATCCTGGCCCTGGCCGGCATCCTGGCCTTCGCCATGGGGGTGACGGCCACCCATATGGTGGTCAAGCGTCGCATCCAGGTAGGCTGGCGGCAGTGGCTGACCAGGCGCCTCTTGGACAATTGGATGAGCGAGGGGCGCCATTACCAGCTGTCCTATATTCCGGGCGAGCACGACAATCCCGACGGCCGTATCGCCGAGGACATCAGGAACGCCACCGAATCGGCCATCGACCTGGCGCATTCGCTGCTTTACGCCTTCTTGCTGCTGGTCAGCTTCACCCAGATCCTGTGGGTGCTGTCGGGCGTGGTGCAGGTCCAACTGTTCGGCATGGATTTCGGTGTTCCCGGCCACATGGTGTTCATTTCCTTCGTCTATGCCGGCGCCGGGACCACGGCGGCGCTGCTGATCGGCCGCCCCCTGGTCAAGGCCGCCAACAAGCGCCAGACCAACGAGGCCAATTTCCGCTTCGGGCTGGTCCGCGTGCGCGAAAATTCCGAATCCATCGCGCTCATGCACGGCGAGACCGACGAACGCCGCCGCTTGCGCAACCTGTTCACCGGGGTGATCACCGCCTGGGATCGCCAGACCTCGGCCCTGGCCCGGGTGTTCCTGTTTTCCAGCGGCTATTCGGTGCTGGCCACCGGCTTCCCCATCCTGATCACCGCGCCGCGCTACATCACCGGGTCCATCACCCTGGGCGAACTGATGCAGATCGCCCAGGCGTTCCAGCAGATGACGGCGGCGCTGTCCTGGCCGGTGGACAATTTGTCCAAGGCGGCGGAATGGAAGGCGTCGGTCGAGCGTGTGCTGTCGCTGGAAAACGCCCTGGCCACCCTGAACGACGATCTGTCGTGCCGCGATAACGGGCGCATCTGCCTGACCCCCACCGATCATCCGGTGTTGGCCTTCCGCGACCTGTGCATCGCCAATCCCGACGGACGGGTGGTGGTCAGCGGCCTGGAAGCCGAGATCCTGAAGGGGGAGAAAGTGTTGATTTCCGGCGACCCGGTGGGCTCGGTCAAGTTGTTCAAGGTGGTGTCCGGGCTGTGGCCGTGGGGGTCGGGGCGCGTCGACCTGCCGTTCGACGGCACCATCGCCTTTCTGCCGGAACGGCCCTACATCCCCATCGGTTCGCTGCGCGGCGTGCTGTCCTATCCCAAGGATCCCGAGACCTACACCATCGAGGAATACGCCGCCGCCCTGCATCGCGGCGGCCTGGGCCATCTCGAACCGCGCCTGCGCGAGCAGACGGCCTGGGAACAGATCCTGGCCCCGGCCGAACAGCAGGTACTGGGTTTCACCCGCTTGTTGCTCAGCCGTCCGGATTGGGTGTTCCTGGAACACGCCACCTCGTCCTTGTCGCCGCAAAGCGAAGAGGAAATGATGCATATGCTGGAACAGGAACTGCCTGGCGCCACGGTGCTGACCATCGGCCACAACCCGTCGCTGGAGGCGTTCCACCAGCGCAAGCTGACCTTGGAAACCACCCTGAACGGCCCCGCCTTCCTGCGCGAAACCAGCCTGACGTCGGTGGAACGCCGCCGCCGCATGACGTCCATGGATTTGCGCCACTGGCTGATCCATCCGCTGCGCCGGGCCGGCGAAAAACCCAGGGACTAGGATGGCGGACGACGCCGGCCCCTTGCTGGAACAGGCTGCCCGCCAGATGAATGGCGGCGACTTCATCGGCGCGTGGAATTCCTATCTGGCGGCGGTGCAGGCCGAACCGGGCAACACGCAAGCTTGGCTGGGCCTGGGGCTGGCCGCCATGCTGCGGCAGGACTGGGCGGCCCTGACCGCGGTGGCCGACCGCCGCCAAGTGTTGGCGGGCGACGGCTTCGCCTGGTTCCACGACGTGGCTTGCGCCGCCATGGGCTATGGCCTGGGGCCGCTGGTGGAGGAGTTGGGGCGTCACCTGGACGCCACATCGCCCTATGCCGTGTCGCAGCTATACCACGCCGCCTGCGCCCGGCTGCTGGCCGACGACGAGGACGGCGCCTTCGTGCTGTTGAACCGGCTGAAGCCCTTGTTGGCCGAGCGTCGCGACAGCCTGCCCATCGGTCCCGCCGACCGCTTCAACATCGCCTGGCGCCAAGCCACCCTGGTCGAGGATGGCGACTATCCCCAAAACCTGGATCCGGACCTGCTGGCCGCGCGGGCCAAGGCCGTGCCGCCGCTGCGGGTGATCGGCCAATGGGGGATGGGCGATCAATGCGAATACGTGCTGCTGGCCGCCTGCGACAGCAAGTATCTTCACCGCTTCGGGGGGGATTATCTGGATTCGGCGGCCCGCATGGGGCCGGGGGCCATGGTCCATGTTCATGTGGTCGAGCCCGACGACGATGGCGTCGCCGCCTTCGCCACCCAGGCGGCGCGAAGCGGTGTTCCGGTGACGTTGAGCGCCGAGGACGCCAATCCTTGGCGCAGCGGCGCCTATTACGCCTGCGCCCGTTTCCTGGTCGCCGGTCAGGTCAAGGTCCTGCATGGCGGCAAGCCGCTGATGGCCACCGACATCGACGTCCGCTTCATCAGGCCGGCGGCCGAATTGGCGGATCTGGCCCGACCTTTCGCCTTTGCTTCCTTCGTCTACGACGCCGGGCTTGGTCCGGCGTCA
>JAIWOG010000278.1 GCA_020217035.1 Magnetospirillum sp.
CGCTTGCCGGCGGTGTGGACGTGGTTCGCGGGCGATGACGGCGATTCCATGCTGGAAACCTTGCGACGGTTCTTGTTGTCCAAGCTGGACGTGCCGTGGCCGCACAACTGGATGCTGGATCAGGCCGGCTTGATGTGCGCTCGGCGCTGGTTGCGCCGTTTCCGCCCCGATGCCGCCATCGGCGAGTTGAACCGGGTGGGGGGGCGTTATTTCACCGACTTCCTGGAATGCCGGGGCGACGAGGACGACAAGGCGGCGCTGATCCGCGCCGCCGCCGGCCAGGCTTCGTCATGAATTCGGCTGGCCGGGAAGGGTGAAGGTGAAGACGGCGCCACCCTGGGCGCCGTTTTCCGCCCAAATGCGGCCGCCCAGATGTTCGACGATGGTTTTCGAGATGGCCAGCCCCAGCCCGGTGCCCTTGGGCTTGTTGGTCATGGTGTCGCCCACCTGCAAGAAGCGGTCGAACACGGTTTCCAAAGCTTGCGGGGGCAGGCCGGGGCCGTTGTCGTCCACCGACAGGCGGATGCCGTCGCCTTCCCGGGTCAGGCGCAGGAACACCCGGCCGCTGTCGGCTTCGACGAACTTCACCGCGTTGGACAGCAGGTTGATCACCACCTGCATGACCTTGTCGGCATCGGTGGCGATATCGGGCAGGTCGGCCAGATCGGTTTCCAGAACCACGTTCTTGTCCTCGAACAGCGCCTGGGTGGCGGCGACGCAATCCTCGACCAGGGCGCGGGGAGAGACGGGGGCGATGACCCAGGTCATGCGACCCGATTCCAACTTGGCCATGTCCAGGACCTGGTTGATCAGTCGGGTCAGGCGTTCGCTTTCCTTGATGACGATGGCCAGGAATTCCTGGCGCTGGGTTTCGTCCATGGCCGGGTTGTCGAACAGGATTTCCGAGAAGGAACGGATCGAAGTCAAGGGCGTGCGCAATTCGTGGGTGACCGTCGAAATGAAGTCGTCCTTCATGCGGTCCAGTTCCTTCAGCCGTTCGTTGGCCGCCTTCAGTTCGGCGGTGGCGGCTTCCAGGCGCTGGGAATAGGCGATGACCTGGCTGGCCTCGTCCAGGATTTCCATCACCTCGTCCAGACCCACCACCTCGCCCTTGGATACCGAGGCCACCATGACCCGGGCCGAGGCGGTGCCGATGGCGCCGGCCAGCAAGGTTTCGGCCATGTCCACCAGTTCGGAATCCGCCTCGGTCAGGCGGTCCAGGTCGATGCCGCGTCGTGCGGCCCAATGGGTGAAGGCGCGGTCGGCGCTGTCCAGGCCGACGAAGCGCACGCACAGCGCCCGCAATTCGGAAACCGAGGCGGTACCGCGCCAGAATCGTGACCGTCCGTGGGCCGGGCCGGTGGGCCGCAGCGCGTCGACGAACAGCGACGCCTGGATGCGTTCCATGGCGGTGTGGCCGGTCAGAAGCGACACCAGCACATAGGCGCCAAGATTGGCCAGCATGCTCCACACCAGGGAATGGGTCACCGGTTCCAATCCCGACAGGCCGAACAGGGCATAGGGTTTCAGGAAATCGATGCCGGCCAGACCCTGCTCGGCGAATTCCACCGGCAGCCAGCCGGAGCGGGCGAAATTGGGCAGCAAAAGCGTGTAAAGCCAGATGGTGAAGCCGGCCAGCAGCCCGGCCAGGGCGCCTTTTTCGGTGGCGCCCTTCCACAGGATGCCGCCGATCAGGGCGGGGGCGAACTGGGCGGCGGCGGCGAAACTGGTTAAGCCGATGGTGACCAGGGCATAGGAATCGCCGATCAGCCGCACATAGGCGTAACCCAGCAGCACCACCATGGCCATGGTGACGCGGCGGATGCCCAGCAGCAAGCCGGACAGATCGGGACTTTGCGCCAGTCCCAGCCAGCGCAGACGCAGCAGAAGCGGCATCACCAGGTCGTTGCACACCATGGTGGACAGCGCGATGGTCTCGACGATGACCATGCTGGCCGCCGCCGACAAGCCGCCCAGGAACACCAGCAGGGCCAGGGCCTCGGCGCCCTGGCTCAGCGGCAGGGCCAGGACGTAGAGGTCGGGCGACACCTGGTCGCCAAAGGCCATGCGCCCGGCCAGGGCCACCGGCAGCACGAAGATGTTGATGGCCAAAAGGTAAAGCGGGAACAGCCACACCATGCGGTCCACGTGACGGCGGTCGGTGTTCTCCACCACCGTGACCTGGAACTGGCGGGGCAGGCAGGTGAAGGCCAGCATGGACAGCACCACCAGGGCCACCCAGTCGCCATAGGCCGAGCCCTGGATGGTGAACAGCCGGCGCAGGTCGGGGTTTTCGGCGGCCTTCAGGAAGATGTCGGCGAAGCCGTCATGCAGATGATAGGTGACGAAGCCCCCCACCGCCAGGAAGGCCACCAATTTCACCACCGATTCGAAGGCGATGGCCAGCACCATGCCCTGATGGTGCTCGGACGCGTCGATGTGGCGGGTGCCGAACAGGATGGCGAAGGCGGCCAGGAACAGCGCCACCAGCAGCACGGTGTCACCCAGAATCGGGATGTCGGCGATGGGCGACGACGCGTTGGGCCAGTCCAGCAGCGCCGTCAGCGTGGTGGACACCGCTTTCAGCTGCAACGAGATGTAGGGCATGATGCCGGTCACCGCGATGATGGTGACGATGCCGCCCAACACTGTGCTTTTGCCGTAACGGGCCGAGATGAAGTCGGCGATCGAGGTGATGCGGTGGCTGCGGCCGATATGCACCATCTTTCCGATGATGACGCCGGACAGCGCCACCACCAGCGTCGGCCCCAGATAGATGGGCAGGAAGGCCAGGCCGCCCTGGGCGGCGCGGCCGACGCTGCCATAGAAGGTCCAAGACGTGCAGAACACCGCCATGGACAGCACGTAGGTGGTGGAATTGTCGATCAGCGAACGCCCTTGGGCGGCGCGGCGGTCGCCGATCCAGGCGATGGCGAACAGCACCAGCAGATAGGCGATGGAGACGGCGACGACCAGCGGGCCGGAAATCATGGCGCCCTCGCGTCGTCGTCGGGCTTGCCTTCCACCACCAGGGCCAGGATGACGATCAGCACCAGCCAGCCGCCGAACAGCCACAGCACCAGCACGGGGATGCCGCCGAACAGCACGTCGCGCGAGGCGACGTTCAACAGCGGCGGCAGGAACAGGACCAGGCCCAGCAGGAAAGCGGCGGTCAGACGTTCCGGCTTGCCACTGGGCCGGGTCAGCCGCAGCCGCCGGCTCATGTCCGGCCGCCGGTCTTCAGCCAGTCCAGGCTGGCCCGGCTGACCTGCTCAAGATCGTGCAATCCCTTGGCGGCGAGCTGCGGGATCAGGCGGACCAGGATCTCGGCGGTGATCAGCGCGTCCGATTGGGCCGAACGGTGGGGCAGCGGCGGCACCCCCAGGCGGTCGGCCACCGAATCCAGCGACAGGTCGTAGCCGGGGTCGATCAACGCCGCCAGGATCATGGTGTCCAACACCGGCTGGCGCAGCGCCACGCCGCTTTCGCCTTGCGCCGCGTCCAGGAACATCAGGTCGAAGGCGACGTTGTGGCCCACCAGCACCGCGTCGCGGGCGAAGCTGGCGAATTGCGGCAGCACCACCGCCAAGGGCGGCTTGCCCTTGACCGTGGAATCGTCGATGCCATGAAACTGGGTCGAGGCGGCGGGAATGGGGCGGCCCGGATCGACCAGCCGTTCGAAGCCATTGCCCGATTGCACCTTGCCCTGGTCCACCCGCACGGCGCCGATTTGGACGATGCGGTCGCCCTGGTCGGGGCGCAGGCCGGTGGTTTCGCAGTCGAAGGCGACGAATCCCAGCTCTGTCAGCCTTTCATGGCGTGCGGTGCCGGGACGCAGGTAACGTTCCACCAGGTCCAGGTCGTGCACTTCCGGGCGCGGCTGGCGCAGGTGCTCGCCGGCGATGAATTGCGGTCGTTCCGGGGGCGGCAGCGGCACCCGCAACACCGCCATGGCGCCGCCGCCGCGCTGGCTCCACGGTTCGCAATCGTGGCGGTCCAGAACCTCGCGCAGGCTGTCGGGGCCGCCGCCGGCCGGCTGGTCCAGCCACAAATCGACCATGGCGGCCGGCACCGGCTCGCCCTTCCAGGCCAGGTCCAGATAAATACGGCGGTCGGCCAGCAGGGCTTCGAAGTCGAATTCGTTATGGCCGCTGTCGCGGGCCAGCAGGCGGGTCAAGGTGGTCAGCGCTTCCAGCAGGGGTTGGGCGTCGCCATGCAGCCACAAGGGGATGCCCACCATGTTCAAGCGGATACGCTCGGCCCCCAGACGGCGGGCCAGACAGTTGAACAGGTCGCGGGTGTGCAGGTCGGTGGCCTGGGGCGGCGGCGCCGGCGGGTCGACTTCACGTTCCAGGGCTTCCAGCGCCTGGGTCAAGGCCAGGCATTCCTCGCCCACCACCTGGTCGAAGGCGGCGCGTTCACGGCCGTCCATGTCGGGAAAGGCGGCGACGGTCTCGGCCGCCGCCCGCAAGTTGGCCAACGGGCGCCGCATGTCGCGCAGCGCCTGACGCCGTCGGGTGACCGCGCCCTGGGCTTCTTGGCTCAAGGGCGTCAGGACCGCCACATAGAAGCCGTCATGCAGGCTGACCTTGCCGCGCAGCATGATGGCGCCGTCCAGGCTGGCGCCGACGAAGCCGGCGCTGTCGCCGGGTTCCAGGCTGGACAAGGCCCGCAGCAAGGGTTCGGGGGGCAGGATTTGCGCCAGCGGCGTTCCGGGGGCGACCACATGGCGGCCGGCCAGGGCGGCGGCGGCGGCATTGGCGCGGGTGACGCGATGAAGGGGGGGGCGGCAGACCAGGATGGCGGCAAGATGTTCGTCCATCACCGCATCCAGCCAGGCCCGGTCGGGTTCGGCGGGGGGCGGGGCGGGGATTTCCGCCGCCGGGGCCGGGGCCGTCGTCGGGCGGCAGCGGCGCCACAGCATCAGCAACAGGGCCAGGGGGATGACGCCGATGCCGGCCACCAGGGGCGCCGGGGCGGGCAGGCGCGAGGCCAAGGCGACCAGCAGCACCGAAAGCGCGGTGGCACCGATCAGAAGCGCGATCCGCGAACGTTCGGTCATGGCGACCTCGTGATCAGGGATTGCCTAGGAACGCGCGAACCTTCTCGACCACGTCGCGGGTCGAGAAGGGCTTGGTGACGTATTCGTCGGCGCCCAGCGCCAGCCCCTTTTCCCGTTCCGAGTCCCGGCCCTTGGCGGTCAGCATGATGATGCGGGTGTCGGCCCAGTCGGGATTGGCCCGCACGGTCTGGCATACGTCGTAGCCGTCGCGCTTGGGCATCATCACGTCCAGCAGCACCAATCCGGGGCGGTGTTCGGCGATGGCGGCCAGCGCCGCTTCGCCGTCGCGCGCCACGTGCACGTCGTATCCCACCTGCTTCAGCAGGTACTGTAGCGACAGGACGATGTTGGGTTCGTCGTCCACGACCAGCACTGAACGCGCCATTTCTTGCCTCCGTCGGTTCATCACCTTCTCTGCGGGAAGGTTTATTGACCACCCTAACATGCCCTCCAAGGTTTGCTAAGGACGGATCAAAGCAAGCCGACTTCCTCCATCCTTTCCTTCAGTCTTTCCTCCTTTTTTCTAAGCGCCTCCTCCATGCGTTTGATGCGGCGGTCCAGGTCTTCGATATTGGCCAAGCGTTCCTCGCGCTTCTTTTTGCTCCAGCCGCCGCTGGCCCGCTTGATGCCCCAATCGGCGGCGACGAAGAACAGGGCCGAGCCGCCGACCACAGCAACCAAAGCCGCCCACAGGCCATAGGTGCGGTCGGCCGCCACCACCGCCCCCCAAAAGCCGATGCTGACCAAGGAGGCGGCGACCACCAGCAAGGCCCGGCTGGCGCTTTGGTCGTGGCGCACGCGGCGGCGCTCGGCGGCCCGCAGGGTGTTGACGATTTCCTCGCGGGCGATGGTCTGCCAGGTGCGGAACGACATGCCCTTGACCGTGCGGTTGTCACGGATCGTCTGTTCCAGCTTGCGCACCAGGTAATCGGCTTGCTGCTCGGGGGTGGGGCCGTCGTCGGCCATGGGGCTCTCCGCCTGATTGCGATCGCCCATGCTAGCATCAGGACGGCAGCGGGAAAACTCACCCTCCTCCGCCGGGCCGGTGGAGATGACGGCAGATGCCGGCCCAAGCGGAGGAAGGAGATGCCCCAAGACGTTTACGTCCGGGGGGCATCGCGTCGTTCAAGCGGCATGAACCCCGACCGACCCTGGCGGCGTTCCGGGCCTTCCCAGCGGCCGGTTTCGGCGTGGCGGCGGTCGCCGGCCTGCCAGTTCTCGTGCCGGCGGCGGTCGGATCCCAGAAATTCCATGTGGCGGCGTCGGCGGTCGGGCCCGAAGAAACCGCCGCCTTGGATGAAGAGGCGGGGATGCAACGCGATGGAGCGCATGCGGCTGGCCACCATGGCCCGCGACCATGGCCGCACCATGACCTCGGTGGCGCCGACGTCGCGCAATTGGGCGATGTGATCCAGCGAAGCATAGGCGGTCATCACCACCACCGGCAGGAAGCGATGGGGATTGGCGTGGTGGCGCAACATGCGCAGGAATTCCAGGGCGTCGGTCTGCTTGGACCAGTCGATGAACAAGACGTTGGGGTGGTCGTTCTCGATGGACAGGACGGCGTCGCGCAGGCGGGCGCAGTCGAACACCTTGGCGCAGCCCATTTCCGCCAGGGTTTCGCGCAGCATGGTGCGGTTGTTCAGGAACGGTTCGACGATCAGCGGACGGCAGCGGCTGAGATCCGCCCCGATCTGTGCGTTGGGAGCGATGACGTGTGCCATGGCATGCCCTCCCGTGTCGTGTGACGACAAATCAGTATGGTGATTCTGGTCCTTCCGAAGCCCGGTTGCAAGGGGGGGATGCTTTTTGACTGAAGGGGCCGCTGGCCTCTTGTTCGGCCATGTCCTCGGCCAACAGGCTGCGTTCGTGGGCCAGGAACTTGGCCACCGCCTGACGCAGGCCCGTATCCTTGATCCAGTGGGCGGAATGGGTGGGGCGCGGCAGGTAACCGCGGGCCACCTTGTGCTCGCCCTGGGCGCCGGCCTCGACCCGGCTCAGGCGGTGGGCGATGGCGAAGTCGATGGCGCGATAGTAACAGGCTTCGAAATGCAGGAACGGCGTCTCGGCGCCGGGGCGCACCCCCCAGGTGCGGCCGTAAAGGGTGTCGCCGCCCAGCATGTTGAAGGCCGCCGCCAAGGGCTCGCCGTCTTGTTCCACCCACACCAGCACCACGTCGTCGGCCACTTCCGAGGCCGACAGCAGGTCGAAGAAGTCGCGGTTCAGATAGGCCGAGCCCCATTTACGGTCGACAACCGATTCATAAAAACGGTGGAAATGATCCCAATGCCGGGCCTTGACGTCGGCGCCCACCAGGGTGGCGATGGACAATCCTTGTGCCGCCACCGCCTGGCGTTCCTTTTTCACCTGCTTGCGCTTGCGTGACGCCAACTGGCCCAGGAAGTCGTCGAAATCGTCGTAATCGCGGTTTTCCCAATGGTATTGGCAGCCCAGGCGATGCAGGAACCCCTGGCTTTCCAGCAAATGCGCCTCGGATTCCGAACAGAAGGTGACGTGAACCGACGACATGCCGTTCTGCGCGGCCAGACGGGCCATGGTTTGGCCCAAGGCGCCGCGCAGGGAATCGTCGTCGTCGCGGGCAAGCAGGCGCGGCCCGGTCACGGGGGTGAAGGGAACCGCGCATTGCAATTTGGGATAATAGCGGCCGCCGGCCCGGCCGTAGGCTTCGGCCCAGCCCCAGTCGAACACGTATTCGCCATAGGAATGGCTTTTGACATACATGGGCGCCACCGCCACGATTTCGCCGCCTTCGTCCTTGATAACCACATGGCGGGGCAGCCAGCCGGTTTCGCCCGCCGCCGAGCGCGAATTTTCAACGGCGGCCAAGAAGCCGTGGCGGACGAACGGGTTGCCGCTGCCGGCACAGACGTTCCAGGCGGCGGCGGCGACGGAATCAATGGATCCGACGATCTCGGCTTGCAAGGTGTCGGTCATCGGCGGATGGTTCCTTTCGCGATTGCGGCATCATGGCAAGAGATGGCGGCGATGAACACCAAATCCAAGCCTTTCCCCACCCATCTTCTGGCGCTGGGCCTGTTGGCGGCCATGGCCGCCCTGCTGGTGGCGGCGCGAATGCTGGACATCGGCCCGCTTCAGGCCTTCGCCGAGGCGGCCCTGGTCGGCGGCATCGCCGATTGGTTCGCCGTCACCGCCTTGTTCCGCCGCCCCTTGGGGCTGCCCATTCCCCACACCGCGCTGATCCCGGCCAACCAGCGGCGTCTGGGGCGGGCCTTGGGCGATTTCGTCCGCGACAATTTCCTGGCTCCCGATCTGGTGGCCGAACGCCTGCGGCGGCAATCCCCCGCCGCCTGGCTGGCCGACAAACTGGCCGATCCCCGCGTTTCCCAAGCTTTGGCCCGCCGTCTGGCCCGGCTGTTGGACGATTCCGACACCCGCGCCGGTCTGGTCGGGCTGATCAAGCCCGGTCCACCCCTGGCCCGGGTGGTGCGGACGGCGCTTTCCGAACATTGGCACCATCGCGCCTTCGACCGCCTGCTGGATGCGGTTTCTGGCGCCTTGGCCGCCGATCCCGACCTGATCCGCAGGCGAGTCGCCGACGGCTCGGGACGCTGGATGCCGGCCTGGGTGGACGACCGCTTGGCCGACATCCTGGGCCGCTCGGTGGCCGGTCTGTTGGACGACCTGCGCCGCACCGATCATCCCTGGCGCGACAAGGTCTTGCTGTGGGCGGAAAGTTTGGCGGAACGGCTGCGTGATGATCCGAAACTGGCGGAGCGGCTGGAAAAGTTCCGCGACCACGCCTTCGCCGAAAGTCTGGACGAAGCGCGGCTGGCCCCCGCTTTGGCGGCGCTGCTGGCCAGCCAAGGGCGTCAACTGTCCCAGGACAGCGCCGCCCGCGCCCGGCTGGACCGCCGTTTGATCCGCGGCGTCGAGCGTCTGTTGGTGCCGTCGCGCGACGCCATCGGCGACTTCATCGCCGAGGTGGTGGACAAGTGGGATTCGCGCACCCTGGTGGCCAAGTTGGAAGCCCAAGTGGGGCGCGACCTGCAATTCATCCGCGTCAACGGAACCTTGGTCGGCGGCTTGGTCGGCCTGGCCTTGTACGGCCTGACCCACCTGATGGGGTAGGCGATTTGCGTCTATCGCATGCTGTGCCCCCCATGGAATGGCTTTAGTCGCGGCGGCGATGGTGCTATTGTCCGCGCCTTCGTTGCCGGCACGCCGATTTCATCCCCGGGACCATGAACACCGCGACAACCGCCATTGATTTCGCCAGCCTTGACCGCGCCCAGCTTCGGGACGATGGCGGCAAGCTGCTTGAGGCGTCGCTGCTGGTCACCGCCGACATCGCCGATTCGGTGGCTCAGGCGGTGGCGGCCAATTACGCCGTCATGCCCACCGGCGGCCTGACCAGCGCCATCGGGTCCTTCGACTACAAGGCCGATCTGGTGTCCGGTTTCGCCGGCGTCGTCGCCATCCGGCCCAAGGGCGCCATCGCTCCGGAACTGGTGGACCCGCTGACCCGGCCCGAGGATTTGAAGACCCAGCAGATGCTGATCCGCCGCGACCAGGGCATCGTCGCCGTGGGCGCCGGCCTGACCTTCGTGCAGGTCAACGCCATGCTGGCCGAGCATGTGGGCCCCAACGCCCGGGTGCTGGTGGATTTGACCAGCGTGGGCTCGGCCTATGTGGGCGGCGTCGTCGCCACCGGCGCCATGGGACCGTTGCGCATGCGCCCCAGTTCGACCCTGGAAGGGGTGGTGGTGGCCGATGGCGGACCGCCGCGTCTGCTGGCGGGCGACGATTTGGACCTGGTCGAGGGCATGCAGGGCTGGACCGGCATGGTGGTTTCCGCCGTGTTCCGCTTCTACGAGGTGCCGCCGGCCGAGTTCGGCCTAGTGCTGCCGGTGCAGGGCACCGACGTGGACGCGGTGGCCGGGTTGCTGTCCTATCTCG
>JAIWOG010000279.1 GCA_020217035.1 Magnetospirillum sp.
AGCCGTGGACGAGGGTCAACCTGCCCGGTGCCGGCGGCCGGTTGGGTAATGGCGACACCGTGTTGAACGGCGTCGAGCTGGTCAGCCGCGATTCGCTGGAAGCCTTCATCGAGCACGCCCAGGACCCGGCGCGGTCCAAGGCGCAAGGACTGCTGCAAAGCTGCGAATATGCCGGTTCCGACATGCTGGCCTGCATCACCGGCTGGTCGGAACAATCGGTGGACGACGTGTTGTTCAGCCTGATGGACCCGGAAACCGAGACCATCGGCGGCGTGATGATCGAATTCGGCGTCGGCTTTTCCTCGGGCGCCGAGATGGACACCTTCCGCGCCATCCGCGAAGGCGCCCCGGACATGGCCCGCACCAAGGCCCGCATGGTCCCCGAAGGGCGCCAGAAGCCGTGGAGCACGTCCACCGACATCAACATCTCGGTGCCACCCGACGCCGGCACCATCGCCGCCATCCTGACCGCTTACGCCGATTACCGGGCCTTGGTGCGCGAACTGGCGGGGCAACAGCCGGCGGGGATCGAGGTGGAATTGTCCGCCTATGGCCATCTGTCGCCCCACGGCATGGACCCGCACCATCGGGTGACGGTATTCGCCGATCTTGGCCTGGACGAACAATTGGAGGCCACCCGCCAGCGGGTGCTGGCCGGCAAGAAGGCGCTGATCGCCGATCTGGTGCGCGCCACCATGGCCGGCGGCGGCAAGGTCACCGGCGGCGAGAAGGGGGTTCCGTCCTTGGTGGAAATCGCCCGCGCCATCGGCGGCGAGGACAACCTGCCCGACGACCTGCGCGGCCGTCTGCTCCGTGCCCGGCAGGCGGTGGCCCAGGCGCCAGCTCATTTCAGCTTCCGCGCTCCGGTGGAAGTGCGCGGTTAAGCTTTACTTTCGCAGCAACGTATAGAGCCCGGCCCCGATCAGTACGGCGCCGCCGGCTTGGCGCATCTTTCGCACCGGCAGGCGACCTTGCAGCCGTGCCGCCAACACCGCATAGGCAAAGGCGTTGAGCGCCGCCAAGGCGACGAAGCTGGCGGCCATGGTGGCGGCTTGCGGCGCCCAGTCGCGGCCGGCATCCATGAATTGCGGCAGGAAGGCGACGAAGAAACCGATGCTTTTCGGGTTGGCGACGGTGACGGCGAAGGCGTCGCGGAACAGCCGACGCGGGGCCGGGGCCGGGGGCAGGGGCTGGGCCGCCTGATGGCTGCGCCACATGCGGGCGCCCATCCACAGCAGATAAAGGGCGCCGGCCCATTTGACCAATACGAACAATTCGGCCGAGGCCGCCAACAATGACCCCAGGCCGAACAGCGCCAGGGATATGGCCACCAGGTCGCCCAAGGCGACGCCCAGGATGGTGGCCCAGGCGCCGCGCAGGCCATGGGCCAGGGATTGGGCGCAGACCAGCAATATGGTGGGACCGGGGATGACCAGCACCAAGGTCGAGGCCAGGGCGAAGGCGGCCCAGACGTCCGGATTCATCAGAAGGTGCCCGGATAGGCGCCGCCGTCCAGCAGCACGTTCTGTCCGGTCATGTAGGCCGCGTGGACCGAACACAAAAAGGCGCAGGTGGCGCCGAATTCCGCCGGGTCGCCCATGCGGCCGGCGGGAATGGACTTCTCGCGGGCGGCCTTGGCCTCTTCGAAGCTGACGCCCTGGTTCTTGGCCTGGGCGCCCACCACCTGGGCGATGCGGTCGGTGTCGAACAGGCCGGGCAGCAGGTTGTTGATGGTGACGCCATGCTTGGCGACGTTGCGGGCCAAACCGGCGACGAAGCCGGTCAGCCCCGACCGCGCCCCGTTGGACAGGCCGAGCACGTCGATGGGGGCCTTGACCGCCCCCGAGGTGATGTTGACCACCCGGCCCCAGCCCTTGGCGATCATCGGGTCGATGGTGGCCTTGATCAGTTCGATGGGGGTCAGCATGTTGGAGTCCAGCGCTTTGATCCACGCCTCGCGGTCCCAGTCGCGGAAGTCGCCGGGCGGCGGGCCGCCGGCATTGTTGACCAGGATGTCGGGTTCGGGCATCAGCGCCAGCGCGGCGGCGCGGCCCTCGGCGGTGGTGATATCGGCGGCCAGGGTCAGGATGTTGGCGCCGGTGGCCAGACGCAGATCGTCGACGGCTTGGGCCAGCACGTCGGGGCGGCGGGCGACCATCAGCACGTCGCAGCCGGCTTCGGCCAGGGCGGTGGCGCAGCCCAGGCCCAGTCCGCGGCTGGCGCCGCACACCATGGCCTTCTTGCCCTTGATGCCTAGGTCCATGTCAGTTCTCCCTGTCTGTCGTCGTTGGCGGCCAGGATTTCGCGTACCATCTTCAAGCCGATGGGCTTGTGGCGCGACAGCGACTGGCGATCCAACCGCTCAACCATTTCCCCCAAGGCGGCGAAGCTGCGCTCGGCCCGGCCCAGGATATAGGTGACCACGTCCTCGCCCACCCGCAACTGGCGGTCGGCGAACAATTTGACCAGGATGGCGGCCAGCAGCATGTCGTCTGGCGCCCCGATTCCCACCGCATGCAACCCGCCCAGGCGCGACCGCAAGTCGGGCAGGGCGACCTTCATCCGGGTCGGCGCGGTGCGGCCGGCCAGCAACAGGGTGGCGCCGGCTTCCTTGGTGCGGTTCCACAGGTGGAACAGGGCGGTTTCGTCGGCCAAGGCGTCCAGGTCGTCGACGATGGTGACCGCGTCCAACTGCATTCGCAGCGAATCGGCGGCATTCAGTTGCGATGCGGGAACGATTTCCGTTGCCAGACCGTGATGGGCGCGGAAAACTTCCAGCAAGTGACTTTTGCCGCAGCCTTGCGGGCCGAACAAGGCCAAGGCGTGGTGTGGCCAGTCAGGCCAGCGTTCCAGCCAGGCCACGGCTTCGGCGTTGCACGGCGCCACCAGGAAATCGTCGCGGCCCAAGGCCGGGCGATGGCCCAGATCCAGGGCCAACTGGCTGTCGGTCACGGCGCATGTCCGTGATAAAGCGACGACCGCAGATAGCGTTTCAACGCCGATCGCGACAGCACGCCGATGACGGCCGCCACCGGCACCGCCAGCAGCAGGCCGACGAAACCGAACAATCCGCCGCCGGCCAACAGGGCGAACATGATCCACACCGGATGCAGGCCGACCTTGTCGCCCACCAATTTGGGCGTCAGGAAATTGCCTTCCAGCATCTGTCCGGCGATGAAGACGCCGGCGACCATGGCCGGCAGTTCCCAGCTTTGGGTCTGGGCCAGGGCCAGTCCGATGCCGAGGACAAAACCGGCGATGGTGCCCAGATAGGGAATGAAGGAAATCAGCCCGGCCCCCAGGCCGATGACCAGCCCCAGATCCAGCCCGACCAGCGACAGCCCGATGCCGTAGAACGCCCCCAACGCCAGGCAGACGCTGGCCTGGCCGCGGATGAAGCCGGCCAGGGTGCGGTTGATCTCGGCCACTTGTTGGCGGATGGTCTCGGCGTGCTCGCGCGGCAGCCAGGAATCCACCTTGGCCACCATGACGTCCCAGTCGCGCAGCATGTAGAAGGTGACGATGGGGGTGATGAACAAAAGCGACAGCACGTTCAGCACCGCCAAGCCGCCGGTCAGCAGGCGCTTGACCACGTTCAGCGCCCAGGTCACCGCCTCGCCCGCATGTGCCCCCACCGAGGTGCGCAGCTTGTCGATGTCGCCCTTGGACAATTTGCGCTTCAATTCCACGATCAACGGGTGCAGGCGCTCGTTCAGGGTATCCACATAGGTGGGGATGCGGTGGACGAAGGCCACAACCTGTTCCTGGATGATGGGCACCAGGATGATTCCCAAGACGATCACCACCAGGAAGAAGGCGGCGGTGATCAGCGCGGTGGCGGCGGTGCGCGACAGTCCGGCCCGTTCCAGCCGGTCGGCCAGCGGATCCAGGAAGAAGGCGATGGCCATGCCGGCGACGAAGGGCAGCAGCACGCCGCTGAGGACGTAAAGCGCCGCCAGGGCCACCGCCAATCCGGCCAGCCAGAATTTCAAACGCTGCCCTTGGGTCATGGCTAGTTCACTCCCACCGGGGTGAGGGTCCAGAAGCTGTCGCGCCATTCCAACCGCAGACCGCCTTGGTTCAGGGCTTCGGCCACCTGTTCCGAGGTTCCGGCGGTGTGCAAGATGATCGCCGCCTCGGCGCGGGACAGCGACACCAGTTCCCAACGCCGGACCAGCGGCACCCGGCCCAGGCGCTCGCGCACCGCCATCCATTGATTGAAGCCGGACAGCGGCACCAGCGCCGACAGCGTGCCGGCTTCGCCGCCGCTGTGCGCCGCCTGCCGTTGCAGGGCGTCCAGCGCACGTGACACGTCCTTGGCGGCGCGGGCCAGCAACGTCTCGACGCTTTCGCCCTCGGATTGCTTGTAGGAAAGCGCGTCGAACGGCTTGGGTGTGGTGGGGCCGGCCTTCAGCGCCACGTCCAGGACGCGGCCACGCAGGCTGGCGGCGGCCACCAGTACGTCGGGGGTGCGCCAGCGGGCGCCCAGGCTTTGCATGGCGACCGCGTCGCCGGCCAGCGCCTGGCTGGCGTTGATGGTCTGAATGTCGGCCAAGTCACCCAAGGGCAGGATCATCGGCACCAGACCGCCGCCGCGCAAGCCCCCCCAGGCCGCCCGCCAGGGGTTGGGGTCGTCCCACAAAGTGGCGCGGCCGTCCTCGGCGACGAAAACCGGCACCACCACCACCGGGCGGGCACGGCCCTCGGCCACCTGGATTCCCGCCGATTGCAGCAGGCGCTTGACATGGGTGGGGTTGAAGCGCACGGCGAAGCTGGCGATGTAGCGGTTGCCGACGCTGCGTTCCTGCTCGACGGTGAAGTCGCGCACGTATTCCACCCCGTCGGCGGGCGGCAGCTTGGCTTTGGCGTCGCCGGCCAGACGGTCCAGCAGGGCGGAAAAGGCTTGGCGCTGCGCCTCGGCGATGCCTTGGTCCTTGGCGGCCTGGGCCGAGCCAGAGGTGATGTCCACCTCGATCCCCTGGACGGTGTAGGGGTCGAACAGTGTCTGCGCCCGCGACGCCGGGGCATGCAGCAAGGTCACGAGAACGGCCACCAAGGCCAGGGTGCCGGCAAGGCGAAGAGAAGGCATTGCAAACCGTCCGGGTTGGAGTATCTTCGGCCCGCATGGCGGAAGCCATGGGTGGGCCGTTGACCAAAGGGCCGATCCTGGGCGCCGCAAACATACCACACGCAGCCCGACGAGGAAGACCATTCCCGCTCATGACGAAAAGCAGGGCCTGACCTATCGCGACGCCGGTGTCGACATCGACGCGGGCGAGGCGCTGGTCGAGGCCATCAAGCCGCTGGCCAAGTCCACCATCCGCTCTGGCACCGCCGCCGGGCTGGGGGGCTTTGGCGCCCTGTTCGACCCCAAGGCCGCCGGATTCAAGGACCCCATCCTGGTCGCCACCACCGACGGTGTGGGCACCAAGCTGAAGGTGGCCATCGATTCCGGGCGCCATGACGGTGTCGGCATCGATCTGGTGGCCATGTGCGTCAACGATCTGGTGGTTCAGGGCGCCGAGCCCTTGTTCTTCCTGGACTATTTCGCCACCGGCAAGCTGGACGTGGCCGCCGGCCGCGCCATCATCGCCGGCATCGCCGAAGGCTGCCGCCAGGCCGGCTGCGCCCTGATCGGCGGCGAAACCGCCGAGATGCCGGGCATGTACGCCCATGGCGATTACGACCTGGCCGGCTTCTCGGTCGGTGCCGCCGAACGCGACAGCCTGCTGCCCGCCGGCGACGTCGGCCCCGGCGACGTGCTGTTGGGCCTGGCCTCCACCGGCGTGCATTCCAACGGCTATTCGCTGGTGCGCCGCATCGTCGCCAAGGGCGGCGTGACCTACGATGCCCCGGCGCCGTTCGACGCGTCCCAGTCACTGGGCGAAGCCCTGCTGACCCCCACCCGCATTTACGTCAAGTCGTGCCTGGCCGCGGTCAAGGCCGGCACCATCAAGGCCATGGCCCACATCACCGGCGGCGGCCTGATCGAGAACGTGCCGCGCGTGTTGCCCGACAATGTCGTCGCCGATATCGACGCCACCACCTGGGAACTGCCGCCGGTGTTCCGCTGGCTGGCGGCCGAAGGCGGCGTCGCCGCCCATGAAATGGCGCGGACCTTCAATTGCGGCATCGGCATGGTGGTGGTGTGCGCCGCCGACAAGGCCCAGGAAGCCGCCCGCATCCTGCGCGATGGCGGCGAAACCGTCTTCACCATCGGCACGCTTCGCGCCCGCCAGGGTGACGAGGCGCAAAGCCAGGTGCGCGGCAACGAAGGTTGGCGCTGATGGGGAAGAAGAAGGTCGGGGTCCTGGTCTCGGGCCGGGGCTCCAACCTGCAGGCCCTGCTGGATGCCTGCCGCGACCCGGCCTATCCGGCGGAAATCGTGCTGGTGATCAGCAACGTCGCCGGCGCCTATGCCCTGGAACGGGCGCGGGCGGCCGGGGTGGCCACTTGCGTGGTCTCCCACAAGGATTATGCCAGCCGCGAGGAATTCGACGCCGCCATGGACGTCCATTTGCGTCAGGCCGGGGTCGAGATCGTTTGCCTGGCCGGCTTCATGCGGCTGCTCTCCGCCCCCTTCGTGCAGGGATGGGACGGGCGGATGGTCAACATCCATCCGTCGCTGCTGCCCAGCTTCAAGGGGCTCAACACCCATGCCCGCGCCATCGAGGCCGGGGTCAAGCTGCACGGCTGCACCGTCCATCTGGTCACCCCCGACCTGGATGACGGCCCCATCCTGGTTCAAGCGTCGGTGCCGGTGATGGCCGACGACACCGAGGAAGCCCTGGCCGCCCGCGTGCTGGAGCAAGAACACGTGGCCTATCCGCTGGCCCTGCGTTTGCTGGCCGAAGGGCGGGTTCGGGTTGACGGCAATCGCGCCAGGGTTGATTGGCCCGGTGGCGGCGCCTTGGTCAACCCTGTGCCTTAATCTTGTCGCTTTCCCGTTCCAGCCTATATGCGGATGCTGTCCCCCAGGATGGCGGAACAGGAGCCCAAGATGAAACTCAGCAACTATTCCATTTCCCAGCGAATCGGCGGCGGTTTCGCCATCGTCTTGCTGCTGCTGGTGATGGTGGCGGCCATCGGCGCCTTCGGTATCTATACGGCCCGCCAAGCCTTGGACCTTTATTCCGACCGGACGGAAAGCGCACTTTTGGTCAAAGAGGCCGACAGCCAGTTCGAGACCCTGCGCCGTCATGTCGTCAAGGGTGACCACGGCGACGCCACCCAGGTGCTGACCCAGATCGAAAAGCTGCTGGAACAGGCCCGCCCCGGCGTGGGGACCCCCGAATTGGCTACCGCTCTGAACGGGGTGGTGGGATTGCTGGGCAATTACCGGGTCGGGCTGGACAGCTTGGCCAAGGATCCGACGGTTCTGGACGACCTGACCAAGGTCGGTGACCGGGTCAGCGACGGGATGGACCAGTTGGAACACGCCCAGATGCAGCATCTGCACGGCGTCGAAGCCAAGGCCAAGAAGGACGCCGCCTTGCATCAGGCCGAGGATCTGGCGCTTTCCGTCCTGGCCCTGGTGGTGGGTATCACCGCCGCGCTGGTCATCGGGCGCGGCATCACCCGGCCGCTGAATGCCATGACCGCCGCCATGGACAGGCTGGCCAACGGCGATTTGGAAACGCCGGTTCCCGATGCCGAGGGCAAGGACGAAATCGCCGCCATGGCCCAAGCCTTGGCGGTGTTCAAGCGCAACGCCCAGGAACGGCGGCGGTTGGAAGCCCAGGCCCAGGCGGAAACCCAGGCCCGTCTGGAACGTCAGGCCCGTGTTGAACGTCTGACCGCCGATTTCGACGCCCGTGCCGCTGAACTGGTGCGTGCCGTCGCTGGGGCGTCATCGACCCTGTCCGACACCGCGTCGGGCATGTCGGCGGCGGCCGACCAGACCTCGTCCCAGGCCACGGCGGTGGCCGCCGCCTCGACCCAGGCGGCGACCAACGTGGAAACCGTGGCGGCGGCGGCCGAGGAACTGGCGGCGTCCATCACCGAAATATCGCGACAGGTGTCGCATTCCAACGCCATTTCGTTGAAGGCCGCCGACGAGGCCAAGCGCACCGACACCGAGGTGCGGCACTTGTCGGAAGCCGCCGGGCGGATTGGCGAAGTGGTGCAGTTGATCAACGACATCGCCAGCCAGACCAATCTTTTGGCCCTGAACGCCACCATCGAGGCGGCTCGCGCCGGCGAAGCCGGAAAGGGCTTCGCCGTGGTCGCCGGCGAGGTGAAGAGCCTGGCCAACCAAACCACCAAGGCCACCGAGGAAATCGGCAGCCAGATCAGCGCCGTCCAAGAACGCACCCGCGCCGTGGTCGCCGCCATCAACGGCATCGGCGCGGTGATCGCCGAAGTCAGCCAGATCGCCGGCTCGATTGCCGCCGCCGTCGAAGAGCAAGCCGCCGCCACCGCCGAAATCGCCCGCAACGTCGAGCAGGCGGCGGCCGGCACGGCGGAAGTCAATTCCACCATCACCGGCGTCCAGCAGGCCGCCGCCGACACCGGCCAAGCCGCCAGCACCGTGCTGAGCGCCTCGCGGACCTTGTCCGAACAGGCGGAAAGCCTGCGCCAGACGGTGGATGGCTTCTTGTCGCAAGTGAAAACAGCCTAGAGCTTCGGCCCCTGATTTGATACATCAGGGGCCGTGCTTTTCCCCGGCACCCAAGATTCCGCCGCCATCGGGTTCGTCATCAGGGGACGAAACCAATGACGGGAGGATTGCGTGCGTCAAAGCTATTTCACCACCTATACCGGGGTGCGCCTGCCCCTGCGTCTGGTCGGCCCGTTGACCGAGGCCGAGATCAACAACCGCAATACCTTCATCCTGGCCACTTACGATGCCGCCGACCGTCTGGTGGCGGTACACAAGAAGGTCTATGGCGAGGTGGTTCTGGGTCATGCTTACGGCTACCACGACAACGGCGCCTTGAAGCGGGCCGAGATCACCATCCATGACGAGGATGACGAGGTCACTGTGCTGGAATTCGACGAAACCGGGGCGCCGCTGTAAGCGGCGTTCACCTTACCCATAAACATAGCTTGCTATATAAATTGGGGAGTCCTATAACATAGCAAGCTATGTTTATGGAGGTGATCATGCGTTCCGTGCTCAAATTCCTGCATCTCGTGGGCATGGCCCTGTTCCTGGGGTCGCTGCCGGCGCACATCGTTCTGGGCAGCGTGGGGCCGGGTGGCGACATACCCGTCCAGGGCCTGTTCTTTTCCCGCATGATGATCCAGGTGGTCACTTTGGTGGCGACCTTGCCGGGTTTGTTGTTGGCGGTGGGCAGTGGCTTGATACTGGCCTGGCCCAATCGCCGTCAACGTCGGTTGTGGCTGCATGGCGGCCTGGGAATCCTGGCCTTGTTGAACGCCGCGATCTTCATCGTTCCGCAGGTTTTCGCCATGACCGAACTGGCCCGATCGGGGCTGGAAAGCGGGCAGGTGGATTTGGTTCGCTGGCATGGCGGCAAAATGCTGGAAGACGTGGCCGGAGCGATTAATCTGGCCGCTGGACTTCTAGCGGTTGCGGTGGCTTGTTGGCGGCGGGCGGTGCGTGCCGGTTGATCGGGTCGGGCCGGGGGCTTACGATCCCGTCATGTTTCGCCGTGATCGATCCCTTGGCTATCAAGTCAACCATCTCGCTCGCCTGTTCGCCCAGGCATTGGAACGCCGTATCACCCCGTTGGGTTTAAGTCCGGGGCAGTTTCCGGCCATGCTGGTCTTATGGGAAAGTCCCGGGATCAGTCAGGGTGAACTGGCACGTAAAGTGGCGGTGGAACAGCCCACCATGGCCAACACCCTGAACCGCATGGAGCGCGACGGCTTGATCGAACGACGTCCTGATCCGGATGACCGCCGACGCATGCTGATCTACCCGACGCAACACGCTTTGGCGTTGCGGGACCGGGCCCACGAGGCCGCAAATCAGGTCAACGCTTTGGCCACCGCCCGGCTGAGTGAAGATCATAAGGCCCAACTGCTGGACTTGACCAATGCCTTGATCCTGGCTCTGGACGAAGACGAGCAATAAAAAGGGGAGCCTTGCGGCTCCCCTGTCTTGGGCGCCTGTGCCCTTACTTTTTCTTCCCGTCCGCCAGGGGCAGCGCCACGTAGCGCAGCGCCTGCGGGTTTTCGACACGCAGAAGCAGGAACTTCTGGTTTGACGCCTTGGCGGCCTCCACCGCCTTGACCAGGTCGGCAGGGGCGCGGACCGGCTTGTTGCCGGCTTCGATGATGACGTCGCCGGGCTTCATGCCCTTTTCCGAGGCTGGGCCGTCCTTGACGTCGGTGACCACCAAGCCGGTGGTGTCCTCTTCCAGGCCGAAACGTTCACGCAGGGCCGGGGTCAGCGTCGAAACAGTCAGGCCGGTCCCGGTGACGGCTTGGCCGGCGGATTGGTGCTGCGGCTTGTCGGGGGCCTTGGCGGCGACTTCTTCCGGTTCTTCCGGCAATTCGCCCACCGCCACGTCGATGGTTTGGCGCTTGCCGTCGCGCCAGATTTCCACCGGCACCTTCTTGTCGATGGCGGTTTCGGCGACTATGCGCGGCAGCTTGCGCATTTCGGCGATGTCGCGGCCATCGAATTTCAAGATGACGTCGCCGGGCTTCAACTTGGCCTTGGCCGCCGGGCCGCCTTCGTTGACGGAAGCGATCAGGGCACCCTTGGGTTCGGAAAGCCCCATGGATTCGGCCAGTTCCGGGTCCAGGGACTGGATGCGCACGCCCAGCCAGCCGCGACGGGTCTTGCCGAACTGCTTCAGGTCGTCGATCACCGGCTTGGCCAGCGACGACGGAATGGCGAAGCCGATGCCGATGGAACCGCCCGACGGCGAGAAGATGGCGGTGTTGATGCCGATCACCTCGCCGGCATTGTTGAACAGCGGGCCGCCGGAATTACCCCGGTTGATGGACGCGTCGGTCTGGATGAAGTCGTCATAGGGGCCGGCCTGGATGTCGCGGGCACGGGCCGAGACGATGCCGGCGGTCACCGTGCCGCCCAGACCGAAGGGGTTGCCGATGGCCAGAACCCAGTCGCCGATGCGGGCCTGGTCGGAATTGCCGAACGGCACGGCGACCAGCGGCTTCTTGCCCGGCTCGATCTTGAGGACCGCCAGGTCGGTCTTGCTGTCGCGACCGACCAGCGTCGCCTTGTGGGTGGTGTCGTCATGCAGGGTGACGGTGATCTCGTCGGCGTCGGCGATGACGTGGTTGTTGGTGACCACATAGCCGCTGGCGTCGATGACGAAACCCGATCCCAAGGACGTCGCCCGCTTGGGCGCCTGGTCGGGGCGACCTTGGCGTTCCAGGAATTCCTTGAAGAAATCCTCGAACGGCGAACCGGGCGGGAATTGCGGCATCTCGGGGATGCGTTCGGAATTCTTGATGGTCTGGGTGGTCGAGATGTTGACCACCGCCGGCAGCAGACGTTCGGCCAGGTCGGCGAAGCTGGTGGGGGCTTCGCGGGCGAAGGCGGCGGCGGAGTTGACGACCAGGGCCATCGCGGTGACGGTGGAAACCACCCACCGACGCGAGACATTCATGGGGTTGGGCACCAAAGGAACCCTCCTTCAGCAAAAGGAACAAGCGCTCTGACTGTACGTTTATAGCAAACTATGGCGTTATCAAGGCGGAACGCAGCAAATACAGCACGCCGATGGCCAAAAACGCCACGACCAGCCCCATGCGGCGCAGGGACTGGTCGGGCAGGGCCAAGATGGTCGCCATGGCCCGGCGCATGGAATCGGGGAACGCCGCATAGGCGATTCCCTCGACGGCCACCGCCAGGCTGAGGGCGGTCAACAGGTCGATCAACGGCGGCCGGCGCCGTTGAAGGTTTCCAGGAACTTGCTGTCCGGCGACAGCACCACCGAGGTGTCGGTGGACAGCGACTGACGGTAAGCTTCCAGCGAACGCCAGAACTTGTAGAACTGGGCGCTGCGGTTGTAGGCGTCGTTGAAGATGCGCGACGATTCGGTGTCGCCTTGCGACCGCAGGATGTTGGCCTGACGCTCGGCCTCGGCCAGGATCACCGTCTTCTCACGATCGGCGCGGGCGCGGATCTGCTGACCCCATTCGAAACCCTGGGCGCGCAGTTCCTTGGCTTGGCGTTCGCGTTCCGACTTCATGCGGTCGTAGATGGACTGGCTGGTTTCTTCCGGCAGGTCGGCACGACGGACGCGGACGTCCACCACGCTGATGCCGTAAGCGGCCGAGCGTTCGCTGACTTCCTTCAGGATGTCTTCCATGATGCGGACGCGTTCTTCCGACAAGATGGATTGCAGCATCACCTGACCCATGACCCGGCGCATGGCCGACGACACCACCTGCGACATCTGGCCGCGG
Organism: Magnetospirillum sp.; assembly: GCA_020217035.1. Lineage (GTDB taxonomy): Bacteria > Pseudomonadota > Alphaproteobacteria > Rhodospirillales > Magnetospirillaceae > Magnetospirillum. The sequence goes on from JAIWOG010000279.1 coordinate 12,355, forward strand.
GCAACGGTTTCGTTCTTCAGGGTCTGATAGAACTTCAACGGGTCTTCGATGCGATAGCGGGCGAAGGTGTCGACCACGATGCGCTTGGAATCGCCCAGGATGATTTCCTCGGCCGGCGGGTCCAGGGGCAGCAGGCGCAAATCATAGCGCACCACGTCCTCGATGAAGGGGACCTTGAAGTGCAGGCCCGGCTCCTTGATGGTGGCGCGGTGCGCACCCAGGCGCAGCACCAGCGCCTGTTCGGCCTGGTTGACCACGTAAAGCGACGAGCCGGCGACGATCATCAGCGCACCGATGGCGGCGGCGGCGAAGGGCAGCATGCGCGGGTTCATTGGGCGGCTCCCTTCTTCAGCATCTCGTTCAGCGGCAGGTAGGGCACGGCGCCCTGACCCTTGCCGGAATTGTCCAAGATGATCTTGGGGGCATCCTTCAGCACCTGTTCCATGGTCTCCATGTAAAGGCGGTCCTCGGTGACCTGGGGCGCCTGTTTCCAGGCTTCATACAGCGCCAGGAAGCGCTTGGTCTCACCCTGGGCCTTGTTCAGCACCTGCTCTTTGTAGGCTTCGGCGTCCTGGACCATCTTCTCCGCCTCGCCGCGGGCGCGGGGGATGATGTCGTTACGATACGCCTCGGATTCGTTGCGGGCGCGTTCCTGGTCGGCGCGGGCCCGCTGGACGTCGTTGAAGGCGTCGATGACCGCCGATGGCGGTTCCACCTTCTGCAACTGCATCTGGGTGATCAGGATGCCGGCGTCATAGGAATCCAGCAAACGCTGCAATTCGGTTCGTGCCGCGTCGGCGATGGGCTGGCGCTTGTCGGACAAAGCCGCCTGGATGGGGTTGCGGCCGATCATGTCGCGCATGGCGCTTTCGGCGGCCATCTTCACCGTGCCTTCGGGGTCACGGATGTTGAACAGGTACTTGCCGGCGTCCTTGATCTGCCAGAACACGGTGAAGTCGGCTTCGACGATGTTCTCGTCGCCGGTCAGCATGCGGCTTTCCTCGGGAACGTCGCGGCCGGTGTTGCGGTCGAAGCGCGAATCGCCGGCGGCGCGGAAGCCCAACTGCAACTGGTTGATCTTGGTGACCTGGGGCAGCAGCACCGTTTCGATGGGATAGGGCAGGTGGTAGCGCAGGCCAGGCTCGGTGGTGTCGACCCACTTGCCGAAGCGCAGCACCACGCCCTGCTGGTCGGGCTGCACGCGGTAGATGCCGGTCGCCGCCCAGCCGGCGATGGCCAACGCCACCAACAGGCCGATACCCTTGGCGCCCAGGCTGCCGCCGCCGCCCGGCATGGCGCGGCGCAGCTTGTCCTGGCTCTTGCGCAGGATATCCTCGATGTCGGGGCCGTTGCCGCCGGGACCGCGTCCCCACGGGCCGCCACCGCCACCGCCACCGCCGCCACCGCCACCGCCGCCCCACGGGCCGCC
>JAIWOG010000280.1 GCA_020217035.1 Magnetospirillum sp.
CCAGGGCGATGGCGGCCCGGCGGCGGGCGGCGCGGGCGCCGCCGCCCCGTTCCGCCAGCCGTCCGCCGATCCAATGGCCGATGGTCAGGCCGGCCAGCACCACCGAGATGATGGCGGTCCAGGTGTAAAGGCTCATGCCCACATAGGGGGCGAGCAGGCGGCCGGCGACGATTTCCAGCACCAGGGCGGCGGCCGATGACAGGAACAGCACGACGCCGTATCCGGCCGACAGTAATGGACTGGTCTTTTCTTGCATCGACAATTAAAAAACCAAGGTAAAGGGATGGAAAACACTATATCATAAAGTCATCATGAAGCGGCGAGGCCCCATGCGCATTATTTTCCTTGCTCTGTTCGCGCTGCTGGCGGCGGTTCCGGCGCCGGCCGCCGAAACCCAGCTGGCCCAGCCGGCGCCCGGTTGGGACAACCCGCGCAAGCTGGTGCTGCAACTGACCCACGACGATCCGCGTCACGTCAACAATGTCTTGTACAACGCCGTCAACGTCCAGAAATTCTATGGCCAGGACAACGTCAAGGTGGCGGTGATCGCCTTTGGCCCCGGTGTTCGCGCCTTGTTGAAAAAGGAAAGCCCGGTGGCGGACCGGGTGGCGTCGCTGCGCGATTACGACATTGAATTCGTCGCCTGCGGCAACACCCTGGAAACCCTGGGCCGCAAGGAAGCCGACCTGTTGCCGGGGGTTTCGGTGGCGGCTTTCGGCATTCCCGAGATCATGGAACGACAATTGAAGGGCTGGCTGGTGATCGCGCCCTGAGGGAGGCAACATGAAAGCTTGGTTGATGGCCGTGCTGACGGCCCTGTTGATGTGGGCCGTTCCCGCCGCCGCCTACGAGCCCAAGCTGGGCGACGACGGGCTTTACCATCAGGACTGGTTCAACAACTCGTTCCTGGACCTGAAGGAAGACATGCTCGAGGCCACCAAGGCCGGCAAGCGCTTCGCCATCATCTGGGAACAGAAGGGCTGCCCCTATTGCCGCGACGTGCACACCGTCAACTTCGCCGACGACAAGCTGCGCGAATGGGTCAAGGGCCATTTCAACATCCTGCAACTGAATCTGTGGGGCGACCGCGAGGTCACCGATTTCGACGGCCAGGTGCTGACCGAAAAGGAAATGGCCCGCAAGTACCGCATCAACTTCACCCCGACCATTCAGTTTTTCCCCGAGACAGCGGCGGAAACCCAGGGCAAAAAGGCCGAGGCGGTGGAAGTGGCCCGCATGCCCGGCTATTTCCGCAATTTCCACTTCCTCGCCATGTTCGAATACGTGTGGGAAAAGCGTTATGCCAAGGGCCAGGACTTCCAGCGCTACATCCTTGAAAAAGCCAGCCAATAGGATGGCCCGCGCCACCTTGTGGGGGGTGGTGGCGCTGATTCTGGCGTGGTCCGGCCCGGCTTGGGCCAATTCGCTGCGGGTCATCACTTGGGCGGGCTATCTGTCCCCCCAGGTGGTCGAACGCTTCCAGCGCGAGACCGGAATCGCCGTCCAGGTGGACACGGTGACCAACTACACCGCCATGGTCGCCCCGCTGCTGTCGGGCGAACCGCTTTACGACGTGGTGTTCCCCGGCGACTTCCAGGTGCCGGAACTGATCGCCCAAGGTCATCTGGACCGCGTCGGCGTCGACCGGCTGCCCAATTTCTGGAATGTCGAGGACGTCTGGCGCGGCCGGTCCTTCGATCCGCGCAACGAATACACCGTCCCCCATGTGTGGGGGACCACCGCCTTCGCCGTCGACACCGATGTCTATGGTGGCGACATCAGTTCGTTGCGTCTGGTGTTCCAGCCCCCGCCGGCCTTGGTCAACCGCATGGTCCTGGTGGACAGCGGCTACGACATGATCCAGCTGACCCAGGTATGGTTGCGTCTGCCCCGCTGCTCGACCGCGCCCCAGGACGTGGCCAAGGTGCGCGACACCTTGCTGCCGTTGTTGCGGCGCGTCCCGGTGGTGTCTTCCGACAAGATCGTCGCCGCCATGGCCGAAGGCAAGTACGCCCTGGCCACCATGTGGAACGGCGACGCCTTGCAGGCCCGCAAGAAGCGGCCCAGCTTGCGTTACGCCAATCCGGTGGAAGGGGCCCTGGTGTGGTCCGACGTGCTGGCGGTACCCAAGGGCGCCCCCAACCGGGCCAACGCCCTGGCTTTCCTGTCCTTCATGATGCGCCCCGAGATCGCCGCCCTGGAAAGCAATTACAACGGCTACGCCAACATGATCCGCGGCGCCGAGGCGTTCATGGATCCGGTGTTGCTGAACGCGCCCGAAATCATCACGCCGCCCTCATCCGCTTTGGATTTCTTCACCGAATGCGGCAACGGCGCCGAAAGCCGTCAGGAAAAGCTGTGGGAAGACTTGATGCGCGAGACCGGCAAACGCTGAGCCTTAACCCAGGCTTTGGAACGCCGGCACGTTCTGCATCAGCCAGTTGCCGATTTCGTTCATGCTTCCGGTCAGGATCAACAGGCCGGTGACGATCAGCAGGCCGCCGATGCTGATTTCGACCATGCGCATGTGGCGGCGGAACTTGCCCAGGAAAGCCATGAACGGCCGGGCGGCGGCGGCGGCCAGCAGGAAGGGCAGGCCCAGCCCGGCGGCATAGGCGCCCAGCAGCAAGGTGCCGTGGCCGATGCCGTCGCCGCCGGCGGCCAGCATCAGGATGGTGGCCAGGATCGGACCGACGCAGGGCGTCCAGCCGAAGGCGAAGGCCAGGCCCAGGACGAAGGCGCCGATCAGTCCGGCGGGCTTTTGCTGGACGTGGACGCGCTTTTCGAAATTCAGGAAGGCGATGCGCAGCACGCCCATGTAATGCAGGCCGAAGACGATGATGACCAACCCGGCCACCACCGACAGCCAGTTCATGTTGTCCATGATCAGATGGTTCAACGCCGAGGCCGAGGCGCCCATGGCGATGAAGATGACGGAAAAACCCAACACGAAGGCCAGGGCGGCGGGCAGCACGCTTTTCCTGCCGCGCTTGCCGTCGGTCAACTGGTCCATGCCGACGCCGCCCAGGAAGCACAGATAGGCGGGGATCAGCGGCAGCACGCAGGGCGACAGGAAGCTCAGCGCCCCGGCGCCGAAAGCGCCCAGGAAGCTGACGTCGAAGCCGTTCATCCGCCCACCACCTTGACCGCGCGGTTGTCGTCGAAGCGTACCGTGGGGTGTTTGCCCAGCCAGCCCGACACCACGTCCCAGATGGGCGGGCCCTGGGTGCCCTCGTTGACGCTGGCCCAGCCCGAGACCACGTAGGTCTTCGATGCGTCGAGCTTCTGGCCGGTCTTCAGCAGCGTCATCTCGGAAATACGGCTGCCCATGGGCTTGGCGATGTCGATGCGGTATCCCAACCCGCCGACGCGCACCATGTCGCCGCCTTGCTGGTAATAGGGGTCGGGGTTGAACAGATTGTCGGCCACGTCTTCCAGGATGTCCTTCAGCAACTGGCCGGTCATCTCGGACCGGTAGGCGCTGGGATAGGTGATGGCGGTCTGGTTGTAGACGTCTTCCAGGGTGATGTCGGCCCCCGGCGGCAGGCTGGAGCCCCAGCGGAAGCCCGGCGACAGGGCGATCTGGGCGTCGCGTTCGTCCAGCAGCGCCTGGCAGATCAAATCGTCGAAGGTGCCGTTGAAATTGCCGCGCCGGTACAGCAGCGACTCGGTCTTCGCCAGCTTCTTGCCCAGCACCGCCTGATGGGGGGCGCGGATCTTGTCGATCAGCGCCTTCATCTCGGCGTCGGCGGCGACGACGTCGGAAAACACCGGCATCAGCTTGAAGGAATGGGCGACGACCTTCTTGTTTTTGACTTCCACGTCCAGGCGGGCCAGGAACTTGCCGTGCGAGCCGGAAGCCACCAGCAGCGTGTCGCCGACCTTGACCACCGCCGGGATGGCGTCGTGGGTGTGGCCGGTCAACAAGACGTCGATGCCCTTGACCCGGCCGGCCATCTTGCGGTCGACGTCGAAGCCGTTATGGCTGGCCACCACGATCAGGTCGGCGCCGCCAGCGCGCGCCGCGTCGACGCGCTTTTGCATCTCGTCGTCGCGGATGCCGAACGACCATTTGGGCATCATGTAGCGGGGATTGGCGACGGGGGTATAGGGGAAGGCTTGGCCGATGACCGCGATCTTGACGCCGCCGCGTTCGAAGGTGGCGGTGTGGGGGAAGACGTCTTCCTCCCATTCGGTGTCCTTCACGTTCTGGGCCAGGAAGGGGAACTTCAGCTTGGCCACCAGTTCCTTGACCCGTGCCTCGCCATAGGTGAACTCCCAGTGCGGCACCATGACGTCGACGCCCAAAAGGTTCATGGCGTCCACCATGTCCTCGCCACGCGTCTGCAACGAGGTATAGCTGCCCTGCCAGGTGTCGCCGCAATCGATCAGCAGCGTGTTGTCGGGCCGCGCGGCACGGATGGCCTTGACCAGGGTGGCCATGCGGTCCAGGCCACCGACCCGGCCGTAAGCGCCGGCCAGGGCGGAAAAGTCCTCGGCGCTCAGGGCATAGGCTTCCGGAGTGCCGGGCTTCAGGCCATAGGCTTTCAGGAAATCCTTGCCGGTCAGATGCGGCACCAGGCCACGCACCTCGCCGACGCCCAGGTTCACCGACGGCTCGCGGAAATAAAGCGGCATCAACTGGGCGTGGATGTCGGTGAAGTTCAACAGCGTCACCTGGCCCACCGGCTTCATGGCCAGCAAGGAGTCTTGGGTGATGGACTGGCGGGCGGCGGCACGCACCAGGGGGGCGCCCGAGGTCAGGACGGCCGTGGCGGCGGCCACCTGCAGGAAATCGCGGCGGGTCAGCATGGGTCTGGCATCCCGGTCAGGAAGGGCGGGGCGGGGGAAGGCTGGGCCTTCCCCCTTGTCACGGTTACTTGCGCACCGCCGGGCTTTCCACCCGCAGGCCGTTGGCCCGCCAGGTGGCATAAAGCTCGATGACGGTGTTTTCCAGGGAATCCACCGCATAGGGCTCGGCCCGGACTTCCTCGAAACAGCCGCGGATGCGCTTTTGGGCGCTGCCCAGGGTCTGCCATTTCAGGCGGTACTGGGGAAAGCCGTTGGGCATGCCCTGGCTGAGGAGTTCCGAACGCATGTGCATGCCCCACAGATCCTCGTGGCAATGCTTGCAGGCGATGTCGCTCATGCCCCGGCGTTCATAGTAAAGCCGCCGCCCCATGTCGAAATAGGGCGCCGCCGGGCCGTCGGTCTGCACCGCGATGGGCATGCCGCGCGACTGGTGCTTCACATAGGTGGCGATGGCGTTGTAGGGCTTGGAATCGAACTTCAGGGGCTCGGCGCCCATACGTTCGGTGCGGCACTGGTTGATCTTCTGCTCCAGCGTCAACAGCATGTTGGCGTGGGGGTCGAAGCGCGGATAGACCGTGCCTACCCCCTTCATGCTTTTCTCGGCGTCGCCGTGGCAGTCCTTGCACGCCTTGCCGGCCTTGCCCTCGACCTTGGTCCACATCTTCTTGCCGTCCTCGACCCACAGGAAGCCGGGATTGGTGAAGTCGTCGTCCTGCATGGCTCGGGTTTCCGGCTCGGCGAAGGTATAGCCGGATCGTTTGTCGCCCGCGACATAGGGCGCCATCTTGGGATCCTTGGGGTCGAAGGGCGGGTCCGCCTGGGCCGGGCCGGCGACCAGCGCCGCCAAACCCGCCGCCATCATGATCTTGCGCATGGGCGTTGCTCCTGGTTTCTGGCTCACGCCACCGTGATGGCCTGCGAGACCGCATAGACCTGACCGTCGTCGTCGTGCCACTTCAACTCGACGGTGCCGCTTTCGGTGGCGGTCAGGAAGAACGAGCAATAGGGATTGGCCGACACGGCGGGCGCCCAGTCGGACCAGAACACCTGTTTGCCGTTATAGGCGACGGTGAACTTGTTGATGATCTTGCGCGGGATGGGCTTGCCGTCCTTGTCCTTGCGCTGGCCGGATTCCATGTCGTGGTCGATGGTGGTCTTGACCTCGAAGACTTCACCCTTGGCAGCCGAACTGGGCATCTTGACGCGGGGAGTGGGCATGATCTTTTCCTCTCTTTCCTGCTCAGCCGCCGCAGCCGCCGATGGTCACCTTGATTTCCTGGGCCACTTGCCAGGCGCTGCCGTCCGATAGCACGGCCACGGCGCGGACGTCCTGGGTCTTGCCCAGGCGCATGCGCATGGACACTTCCGCCTTGCCGGTGGGGGTGAAGTAGAAGCTGGCGACGCCCGGGCTGGGATTGCCCTCGGCCAGCACGTGGATGGCCTTGACGTAGGACGCTTCGGTCATCGGGTGGTCGACGGTGACGGTGAACGGCACGGTGTTGCCGTTCTCGGCGATCTGCGGCAGCTTGATCTTGACCTTGCCGTCCTGCGGCTTGGCGCCGCCGGTCAACTTGCTGATCAGGGAATCGGCCTCGGCCTTGTCGGCCAGGGCCAGCTTGGGGGTGACCGTGATGATGGCGGCGCCGGCGGCGATGCCGGCCAGAACGTCACGGCGGTTCACGCTGGACATGGATGCAGTCTCCTGGTGTCGAAACGAAGGGCTATTTCAAGGTGCTGAGATAGGCGACCAAATCCTCGACCTCTTGCGCGGTCAGGAACGTCTGGCCTTTCAGGCTGGGCGTCACCCGATTCAGGTCCTTCTTGAAGAAGGACGGCATGGGGGTGTCGGGGTTCAGCACCTTGGGGTCGACGACGCGCATGCGCAGCTCGGGCGGTTGCAACCTCGAGCCGACACCGGCCAGGTCGGGGCCGACGTCGCCGTGGTCGGCTTCCTCCGGGATGGGCATGACGTGGCAGGACAGGCACAGCCCCTTGCCGGCGGCGATCTTGCGGCCATTGGCGGGGTCGCCTTTCTGGTCGGTCAGGGGCGCCATGCGCGAAACGTCGTAATAGCCCCGTTCCGGGGGCTTCTTCGGCAATGCCTGGGACTGGGCAGCCCAGGTCATCGCCAGGGCGACCGTGACGGCGCCCCAGGAGATGGGTTTAAGCATAGAACCTCCCCTATGGCCATGTGGGCCTTGCATTCTTTCGCGTTGGCCGGAATTAGTCTAGCCGGTCCTTTATATGCATAGTTCACTACTATGATATATAAATCAATACTGATTCTTATTGTGCAGTTGCGGCATGTATTATTTTGCAGCGCAATATTGGGCGCTGTATTTAGTCTTATCAGGCGCTAACCGGATGGTTTTGGCGGATTGGCTTTGGCATAATAAGTCAAATAAGCATCTTGGGGATGCCATGGGGCGTGGGGATCGGTGGGGGTTTTCGGGATGAGTGTTTCTGCGACCAGCAAGGGCCTTGGCGTGGCCGGACAGCAGGGGGATGTCGTCCAGCCTGGTCCCGGCGCGTCCGTCGTCACCCTGCCGGCCGGCAGCGACCTGGGGGGCGCTGATTACGTTCGCCACGGTTCCGACCTGGAAATCATTCTGCCGAGCGGCCAGCACATCGTCATTCCCGGTTTCTTCGACGGTTCCGGCCCCCATGCGGTGGCCACCGCCGACGGCCAGATGCTGCCCGCCGACCTGGTGGCACGGCTGGCCGGGCCGCTGGCTCCGGCCCAGTTCGCCCAGGCCGATGGCGCCACCGCTGGTGCCGGGCTGGTCCAGATCGGCGTCGTCGATAAATATTCCGGCACCGTCACCGTCCGCCATGCCGACGGCACCACGTCGGTGGTCAAGGCGGGCGACGCCATCTATCAGGGTGACGTCATCGAAACCGCCCATGGCGGCGCCGTCGGCATCGTGCTGGCCGACCGTTCCACCTTCGCCTTGGGCTCGTCCGGCCGTCTGGTCATGGACGAACTGGTCTACGACCCCGCCACCAAGGACGGCCACGCCAATTTGTCGGTGCTGAAGGGCAGCTTCAGCTTCATCTCGGGCCAGATTTCCCACGCCGCCCCGGACGCCATGCAGGTGCGCACCCCGGTGATGACCATCGGCGTGCGCGGCACCACCGTGGCCGGCCAAGTGGGGGACAACGGCCAGACCAGCGTCGCCCTGGTGGGCGACGTCGGCGGTGGCGCCGGCCAGATCGTGGTCCGCAACGCCGGCGGCACCCAGGTGCTGAGCCAGCCCAACACCTTGTTGACGGTGGCGTCGTCGTTCAGCCCGCCGCCGCCGCCGGTCTTCGTGCCGCCGAACGAGATTGCCTCGGCCTTTGGAGCCGCCATCTCCAACCTGCCGGTGCCGCCGGCCAACAACGCGTTGGAATGGAACACCACGCCGGGCAACAACCAACCGGCCCCGGTCCAGCAAATTCAATCCCGCCCCGAAGCCGGCAGCTCGATCCAGGTCGATTCGCCCGGTGGCTCGCAGGTGGTGCCGTCCGGCCAGCAACAACAAAAGCAAGGCCCGGCCGAGCCGCAACAGCAAGCACCGCAGCAGGAAGGCTCGACGGGGACCGGCCAGCCGACTTCGCAGACGGCGGCGGCGGAAGGCGGGACCCAGGGTGAGGCTGCCGCCGGCCAGCAGGCCGCTGCCGGTCAAGACGTCCAGGGCCAGGACGGCGGCAAGACGGGTCCGACGGACGCCAAGACAGAGGCCACGGGTGCCGGCACCACGCCGACGCCGCCCACGGCTCCGACGGATGCCGGCACCACGCCGACGCCGCCCACGGCTCCGACGGATGCCGGCACCACGCCGACGCCGCCGACCTCGCCCACCGGGCCGCTGGTCAGCAATCCGGTGCCGCCCTCCGGCAATGGTGGCTTCACCTGGTACTCCCCGACCCCGCCGATCCCAGGGTCGGCTCCGAAGCCGGTCGAGACCATCTCGACGGTGGTTCAGAAAAGCGAGGCATCCCGCTCGGGCGTCAACGAAACCGCCGCCAGCCAGGGCAGCGGTGTTTCCAGTTCCGGCACCTCCAGCAGCGCCAGTTCAAGCTCGGGCTCTTCCTCTGCCGCAACTGCGGGGACCTCGGTCGGAACGACCGGCGACACCACCACGGCGGCCAAGACCGTGGTTCAGGAAACCGCTTCGGGGGGCATCGATCCGGTGGCCCAGGTGATCAGCGGCGGCACCTCGTCGTCGGCCACCACCGGGACGGCGGGTGTCGGCGCCACTACCGGCACCACCACCGGCGGCACCACGACCACCACCCCCACCTCGACCATCAACACCGGCAATACGCCCGGATCAAGCAGTGGCGGCACCTCCACCGCGCCGACCAGCACCTCGGGCCGTTTGGTGGACGGGCCGGTGTCCGGCGCCCAGGTGTTCCTGGACGTCAACGGCGACGGGGTTTACCAGTCGGGGACCGAGCCGGTGGGGGTGACCGACGGCAACGGCTATTACACCATCAGCGGTGCCGGCAACTACGCCATCATTGCGCTCCCCGGCGGCACCGACATCGTCACCGGCCACACCATCAACTTCACCATGAAGGCGCCGCCCGGCTCGACCGTGGTGTCGCCGCTGACCACCTTGGTGGCGGAAGTGGGCGAGGCCAAGGTCAAGCAATTGCTGGGCCTTCCCGCCTCGGCATCGCTGACCACCACCGATCCCACCACCTCGCCCGTGCTTTACGCCGCCGGCATCCAGGTGGTGACCACCATCAACGCCATGAAGAACGGCCTGGGGCTGAGCCAGGAACAGGTGATGTCGGCGCTGAAAACCGCCATGACCAACACCTCAAGCACCAGCGGCGATTTCCTGACCAACACCGCGACCTTGACCTCGGTGGTCACCGCCGCCGGCGGCAGCGCCCCTTACGCCAACTTCCTGGCCGACGTCGCCAGCGCTGCCAGCACCGCGCAAAGCACGGTGCTGGCCGGCGGCTCCATCGCCGACATCGTCAACCCCGCCCCCGTCGACGGGGTGGGCAACGTCAACCTGACCAGCGCCACGGCGGTGACCGCCAACATCGCCGCGTTGAAAGCGGCGGGTGTCACCTCGTTCACCCTGTCCAGCGGTTCCGGCACCCTTACCGTCGCCCAGCATACCGGCGTCACCATCGCCTACACCGCCAACAGCACCGCCATCGTCACCTTGTCGTTGAACAACGATTC